>NZ_JBFUMH010000047.1:0-36032 GCF_054049475.1 Microvirga sp. P5_D2
TTGGAGGTCTGCTCTTGGAGGTCTGCTCTGTTAAGCCATGATACCTTTGCACCAGCTGCGGTGGACCTGGCTCGGTCCGCCACGAAATCCGAAGAACTTCTGACTTTTAATCAGAGGGTCCTAGGTTCGATTTCCAGCGCGGTCGCAAAGCTTTATCAAACACTTATCTGCGGATCGGGCTTGGTTTTGCTTCCCAGAAAACCGGATTGGGAAGCGTATGGGAAGCAAGCTCGGCAGAGTGAGTTTTTTCCGCCGCGATCGCATCGGCTCATCCGCAGGTCCGACCTTACTGCCAGAATAAACGAACGTCAGGAATCAGCCAGAGAGCGGACCTTGTCACGGCCTCGCTGAATGGCTCAGTTTGACCCTCAGCCGACCTTCAGCAGCCCATCTGGCGTCTCATTAACGGGGACTTTCCAGCCCCCACTCTCGTTATAGGGGTACCGCGGGCCCAGGCTCGCCTTCTGAGGGTGCGACGTGGCGATTAAGGATTTGCAGAACCTGATGTGGAACGGGGCACTGCTCTCCGGCGGATTGTCCGTCGTCGCTCGTGTGCATGCGTGGCAGGCCTGGAGGAGGTTCAAAGCAGCTCTGGTAGATGCCCAGACCCGCGATGCCGGTGAGAGGCTCTACCAGCGGGACTGGGAGGTCAGGTACTGGCACGGGATCGGGTTATGGACGGCCGGGCTCTCAATCCTCTGCTCCATCCTGTGGCTCTTTTCCAGGCTGCTCTACCTGTGATCCGCCCCGTGCGATCGGAAGGGCAGGCGCAAGGACTAGGTCTAGCACGGGGCTGCGCCCTGCGGACCTAGTTCATTCCCTCGTCAGTCAGATCGTGATGCGTGAGCCGACCTCGACGGCACGATCCTCCGGGATGCAGAAGTGGTCCGACACGTCGCTGGCGGATCGCGCCATCGGGATGAAGAGGTAGTCCTGCCACAGCGGCAACCCGGATTGGGCCGACGCTTGCAGCGCGCGCCGCGACAGGAAGAACGAGACGTCGCTCAGGTCGAAGCCCGCCGCTTTCAACGCCGTGGGCACACCCGGCCGTTCCATGAAACCGAACCGCACCGTCACGCGCGAGAAGCGGTCCGAGAGTTTTTCCACCGTGACGCGGCCATCGTCCGGCAGACGCGGCACCTCCTCGGTCACCACCGTCAGGATGACGTTCTGCTCGTGCAGGACCTTGTTGTGCTTCATGTTGTGCAGCAGGGCAGCCGGCACGTCCTGGGCATTGCCCGTCAGGAACATGGCCGTGCCGGGCACCCGCGGTGCTGAGCTGTTCTCGCACATGCGGATGAACTCCGGCAGCGGCGGGCGGCCGCGGTGCGTGATCTCGGCCAGCAGGCGCGAGCCCTTACGCCAAGTCCACATGAGGGTGAACAGCCCCGCGCCCGTCAGCAGCGGGAACCAGCCGCCCTGCGGGATCTTGAGCGCGTTCGCTCCCAGGAAGATCAACTCGATGGCCAAGAACGGCGCGATCACCAGAGCGACGAGTGCCGGTGACCAGCGCCAGAACTTCCAGGCCACGATAAACAGCAGGCACGAGGTGATGACCATGTCACCCGTCACGGCGATGCCGTAGGCGGCGGCCAGGTTGCTCGACGTCCTGAAGAACACGACGAGCACGATGACCGCAAGAAGCAACAGCCAGTTGATCATCGGGATGTAGATCTGGCCCTTCTCGGTCTCGGAGGTGCGCAGCACGCGGAAGCGCGGCAGCACGCCAAGCTGCATCGCCTGCTGCGAGATCGAGAACGCGCCCGTGATCACCGCCTGGCTGGCGATGATGGTAGCGACGGTGGCCAGGATCACCATCGGCAGCAGCGCCCAGGAGGGGTAGAGCAGGAAGAACGGGTTCTCCAGCATCTCGGGATGGGCCAGCAGCATGGCGCCCTGGCCGAGATAGTTGAGGGCCAGCGCCGGCAGCACGAAACCGAGCCAGGCGGTACGGATGGGGGAGCGGCCGAAGTGGCCGAGATCGGCGTAGAGCGCCTCGGCCCCGGTCACCGACAGGAACACGGCGCCGAGCGCGAACAGCCCAGCCGTGCCATGGTTGAGCAGGAAGCTGAGGCCATGGAGCGGGTTGATCGCGCCGATGATGCCGGGATCGTCCAGGATGTGCATCAGGCCACCGAGGCCCATGACGGCGAACCAGAAGGCGGTGATCGGCCCGAAGAACGTCGCCACGCTGGCCGTGCCAAACCGCTGGACGGCAAACAGGGCGATCAGGATCACGAGGCTGATCGGCACCACGTAGGGATCGAGGGCGGGCGTCACCAGCTTAAGGCCCTCAAGCGCCGAGAGCACCGAGATCGCCGGGGTAATGATGGCATCGCCATAGAACAGCGAGGCACCCACCATGCCGAGGATGATGGTGAACCCGGTGCTATGCCCGAGGGCTCGTTGGGCCAGGGTGACGAGCGAGAGGGTGCCGCCCTCGCCGTTGTTGTCGGCCCGCAGGACGATGGCCACGTATTTGAGGGTGACGATGATGATGAGCGCCCACAGGATCAAGGAGACCACCCCGACCACCATCTCGCGGGTGAGGGCGGCGTGGCCCGCATGGGCGGTTGCAGCCGCGAGGCTCTCCTTCAGGGCGTAGAGGGGGCTGGTGCCGATATCGCCGTAGACGACGCCGATGGAGCCGAGGGTCAAGGCCCAGAAGGAGGTCGGGGTCGCGTGTCCGTTTATGGCAGGGGCCACATCCACCCGTTCGCTGATCCCCGTCGCGGCCATGAACCCTCCCTGCGTTGAGAAAGGAGCGAGGCCCCTTCGGCACAACGTGGCTGCACGGGGAGGGTTTCACACCACGATGGACCTTAGGGAGCGCGTACCCCATGACGGTGGCACCGGACACGACTGCTGAGCGTTGGTTGCACATGGCAGATGCTCTCAAGCTCGTTTCGGCCCGGCCTGAGGACACTCCCGGGGTTGTCGCCTCGGCCGCGTATGCGGCTGGCCGAAGGATTGCCGAGGTTCCAATCGAGGATGTGGGCGAGTGGTCGCGCAAGCCAGACCACCTCGTCTGGGTCGGCCTGCATGAGCCCGGCCTCGACCTCCTGCGTCGGCTCCAGCGGGAGTTCAACCTTCATGAGCTCGCCATCGAGGATGCCCTCAAGGCGCACCAGCGGCCCAAGGTCGAGCAGTACGGCGACGCACTATTCGTCGTCGCCCGGACGGCCCAGATGCTGGAAGGGCGCATCGCCTTCGGCGAAACCCACCTGTTCGTAGGGCACGGCTATGTGGTGTCTGTCCGCCACGGCGCCTCGACCTCCTACACACCGGTGCGCGAGCGCTGCGAGGCTTCACCCAAGGCCCTGTCGGATGGCGAGGACTTCATCCTCTATGCCATCCTCGACTTCATCGTCGACAACTACATGCCCGTCATCGAGATGATCCAGGCGGAGGTGGAGGAGATCGAGGATTGCATCCTGGCCGAGACATACACGCAGTCCCGTGTCGGACGGCTCTACCAGCTCCGGCGCGATCTCCTGCGCCTGCGCAACGCCGCGATCCCGCTGGTTGAGGTCTGCCGCCGGCTTGAGCAGCCGGGGCTGCCCGGGATCGACGCCGCGATGCAGCCCCTGTTCCGCGACGTCTCGGACCACATCCGCCGGGTGCAGGAGGAGATCGAGTCCCTGCGCGAGGTGTTGGCCTTCGCCTTCGAAACCAGCCTCATGACCGGCCAGGCGCAGCAGACCGAGATCACCCGCAAGCTGGCAGCGTGGGCGGCGATCCTGGCGGTGCCGACCGCGGTGGCCGGCGTCTACGGCATGAACTTCGAGCATATGCCAGAGCTGGAATGGCAGTACGGCTATGCCCTCGTGCTGGCGATCATCGCGTCGGTTTGCGGCTGGCTGTACTGGCGCTTCCGGCAAAACCGCTGGCTCTAGCCCATCCCCGTCGACGAAACCTTTCTGCCGCCAAGCTGAAACCCTTCGCTGGATCAGCGGTTCACCTCGCTAACGTATGTTAGCCCGAGCAGCCGCGACGGGCATACCAAGCCAGTACCCAGGGAGAGCATCGATGCCCCACGACGCTTCAGGCGACGTGCGCCTGCCCCATGTCAACGACCTGCACCCGGACGTGGCCACCTTCATGATGGCGCGCGCCTTCGCCGAGGTTTACAGGGACGTGCTCGATGCGCCGGTCCCTGACCCGCTCGTCGCCATCCTGCGGCAGATGGAAATCAGGGAGGCCGATCATGAACGCTCTCCATCCTGAGCCTCATCTGGCCCTGATCGTCGAGGACGATCGGGACGTGCGCGACCTCGCCGCCGCCCTGCTGGAGGAGACCCCGCTCGACGTGGTGGAGGTCGAGAACGCGGAAGCGGCACTGGAGTGTCTCCAGGAACGCGGGGGCGAGGTGGCGATGCTCTTCGCGGACGTTCGCCTGCCAGGCCCGATGGATGGGGTCCAACTCGCCAGGGCCGCAGGCAAGCTCTGGCCAACGGTCAGGGTCGTGCTCACCTCCGGCGACCCTGGCGCCGGACTGGCTGACCTGCCCGAGGGTGTCACCTTCATGCCGAAGCCCTGGCGTGGCCTCGATGTGCTGGTCCAGGCCGAGAAGGCCATTCATGACCCGCAGCCGCCGGTGACGTGACATGGGACACGATGCAACGGAAGATCCTCCCGTCGTTCTGCTGGTAGAGGACGAGCCGCTGGTGCGGATGACCGCCGCCGACGAGCTGGAGGAGGCGGGCTTCTATGTGCTGGAGGCCGCGAATGCGGACGTGGCTCTCAAGGTGCTGGAGGCGCGCTCTGACGGGGTGCAGGTGCTGTTCACCGATGTTGACATGCCGGGCTCCATGGACGGCATGGAGCTCGCCGAGCAGGTCCACCGGCGCTGGCCGCACGTGCTGCTGCTGATCTCCTCAGGCTACGCCCGTCCGCATCCCGACGAGATCCCGGATCACGGACATTTCATGCCCAAACCCTATCACGCGGCCACCCTGGTCGGGCACATCCACGACCTGATGCGGACGTTGCGGCCGTGAGCGGGCCAGGACCGGCCGGTTGGCGGAGGCGGCCGTGCGGCGCGATCCCGCGAGATGACTCGCCCCGAACACACCCTCTGGCCTCTGTCAATTTCCGCTCCGCTGCTGGCGCCGGAGTTCCCCTGCCAGGCAGTTGGCCCGTTGATCCGCCTGAGCTGGCTGGATAAGTGACGGAACCTGAGGCGCGTTGGCGATCTCCCGCACGACCTTCGTCTTGATGGCTTGGGCAAACTGCTGCTTCTCCCGCACCGGGATCATGAAGGCTCCCGGTCCGCCGATCACGCAATCGCGGAAGTAGAGGTCGAGGTCCTCGATGTCCCAAGCGCCGTCCGGCCGCTTCAGCATGAGCGGCAGGCCGTTGATGGTGATGCCCTGCGCAACGGCCTCGTCGCGGGCCGCGGTCACGATGCGGCCCTGGTTGTTCGCCCCGTCACCCGAGATGTCGATCACCTGTCTGACGGGTACGACGCCGCTCTCCCGAAGCCGCGCGAGGCTGAAGTCGATGGCGCCCGAGACCGACGTGTAGCCGAAGCGCTGGAGGGGCCTTTGGGCCAGGCGGTTCGCGAAGGAATGGCTGTCGGCCGGGTGCTCGATCACGGTCCACGGCACAACCACCTGCTGGTACCCGGTCCCGGCCCATTCGACGTAGACGACCGCAATCCGCCCCAGCATGCCCTTGCGGATGGCGTCGTGCACCTCGGGGGAGCGGAAGGCCTCGACGAAGCCCTGCCGCTGGAGTTCTTGCTCGTCCGGCTCCATCGACAGGGACACGTCGACAGCCAGCACCAGCGCGAGATCGACCTCGGTTTCGCTGCGGGCATCCCATGTTCCCGAGATCCACATCCCCGCCGCCAGCAGCAGGGCGGCAATGCAACGCCAGCGACCGAGCATCCTAAGCTCCCGTTCAGGGACTACCTGTTACGAAGGAAGCTAGGGCACAAGGCGGGAGGCGGGTATGGCAACGCGACGGCTTCGCATCGCTGTGTGGCATCACCAACGGGTCCTGAGACGACAGGCCCTCGCACAGGAGCGTGCGGCGGCCCACCTGATGGGTCTGGCGAAGACGCTGGATGCCTTGGGCCGGAACGAGCCTGCTCGGTGCCTGGCCGGGATCGCCCTGCGCTTTCGCGTGAAGGCGATCTGCCTGACAGCGACAGCCGAAGCCCTGCACGGACAGCGGGCTTCCGGCACCGCGCCGGCTCCGGCCGAAGGTGGTGACCGCTAGAGCCAGCCCCGCCACTTGAACCAATGGTAGGGCAGCACCGCCGAGATCACCATCAGCACCAGGGCGACAACATAGCCGTAGTCCCAGCGCAGTTCGGGCATGAACTCGAAGTTCATGCCGTAGATCGTGCCCACCAGGGTTGGCGGCAGGAACAGCACGGCGGCAATCGAGAACACCTTGATGATGCGATTCTGGTCGAGGTTGATCAGACCGAGCGTGGCCTCATGCAGGTACACGATCTCGGACGACAACTGCCCCTCGTAGGCGGAGAGCGAGCGCAGATCCCGCTCGACCTGCTTCAGGCGTGCCGGGCTGCCGTTGGTGAGCCACTCCTCAGCGCCCTGGCGCAGATAGGGCACCAGGCGGGACAGCGACAGCAGACTCTCGCGCAGGATCGCCACGGTCATGTTCTTGCGCCCGAGGCGCTTGATCAGCACCTGGAGCTCGTCCTCGACCCGCTTGACCTTGCGCCGCCTCGGGCTGTGGTCCTCGATGAAGAGGCGGGTCGAGACCTCGTTCAGGTCGGCCGCCACCATCTCGAGCACGTCGGCGGCGCGCTCGACGATGCTCTCCAGGAGCGAGGCCAGGAGGCTGTCGCTGGTGGTGTGAGCCTCCGGCTGGCGCTGGGACTTGGCTATGAACGTGCGGAAAGGTACCGGGTCGGCATAGCGCACCGAGACCAGGTGGGTCGGGGTGAGCACGAAGGTGACCTGGGTGCGGGAGGGTCGGCCCTCGGCGACACCGTTGRTGATCACGGCCGTCATCACCAGGGCCCCGTGCTCCTGGTAGAGGCGGGCGGATTCCTCAATCTCGGCCATCTCCTGGCGTGTCGGCACCTGAAGCCCGAGCAGCGCCTCCACGGCCTTCTCCTCCTCGTGCGTGGGATCGAGGAGGTCGATCCAGAGCACGTCAGAAGGCGTAGGGAGCGTCGTGCCGTCCTGCGCCAGGCGCACGAGGCGGCCCTGGCGCAGGCCATGGAAGTTCATCATCGGGTTGTCCTCAGGCGGGARGGGCTAGCCGCGCGTAGGCTTCGGCGGCGTGGCGTGGTGGGCGAGGCTGTCAGGGGATGATGCCGCGGCGGGCGCGCCGAGAGCAACGGCAGCAATGTGCAGGCCGATCACGGGCGCGAACACGAGCCCGAGCAGGAGGACCACCATCAGCAGTATGCTGCGGTCGTCGGATGGAGCGTCCCCGCTGCCCACGCGGGCACGGGAGGAGAACAGGTTCAGGAGGGTCATGGCTCACCTCGGTTCCGACCAGCCGTCGCAGGCCGGTGGCGGGGGAGCCGATCAAGCGATCAGGCGTCCGCGCGGGCCAGTGACGGCGTGGTCAATCGACTGGGACTGTCGCTTGGCATTGCGTTCAGGGTTCCTGTGGGTCCGCGGCCCGCCGAGGCAGGCCACGAATGCAAAGCCAGATGCGCCCGTTGCGGTTCCCGGTCAAGCCGAAATCGCCACCACTCACAGCGCGACCGGGATGATCAATCCGCATGCCAATTGGGGGCGCGGCTCAGCACGTCAGGAACGGGCAGATTTTGTTGAAAAACTCTCGGACCTTACTTTGTCAGTCTATTAGTAGTGCCAACGTGCCAGATCCGGCCCAGTATCCTGTATGCTGACCACGCGAAAAACGGCAGTTGCGTACTTTTTCAACGAAATCGGCACATCTGCGAAGTAGACTGGATGTCCGCTTCGGCAGGGAACAACAGGCACTCCTAAAGCGACCGCAATTTCCTTGCGTGACCCGGAGGCGACATTCAGGCGCGTCGGTGGAGGTCAAGACAGCCTGATGGGTGGCTTGGCCGAATGCAGGCTGCCATTGCTTCACCCTATGCAGCATTGTCTTGCACCGATCACGGCTTGCCCGCGGCTTGGGTACGCTTAACCTCCCGACTGAATTGGCGAGCCCACCGGCCGCTCACCGCGAGGAAGACAGAGCGATGGCAACGACAATCCGACTGACGCAAACGGGCGACCCCGAGGTGCTCACGCCCGAGACCGTCGAGCAGCTTCAGCCGGGTCCCCATGAGGCGTGGATCGAGCAGGAGGCGATTGGCGTCAACTACCTCGACGTGACACAGCGGAAGGGTGCCGTTCCGATCCCGCTTCCCGGCGGGATCGGCCTTGAAGGAGCCGGTCGTGTCACGGCCGTCGGCTCCGCCGTCACCAACGTCGCGGTCGGCGATCGCGTCGCCTACATCCTCGGCCCGCTGGGAGCCTATGCAAGCGGGCGCCTCTATCCGGCCGAGCGCCTGGTGCGCCTGCCGGACAGCATCAGCTTCGAGGATGCCGCGACCGTCCTGTTCAAGGGTATCACCGCGCAGTACCTGCTGAAGAGCACATACCCGGTGGGGCCCGGCACCGTCGTTCTGCTCTACGGTGTTGCGGGTGGCCTCGGCCAGATCATGGCGCCCTGGGCGAAGCATCTCGGCGCCTTCGTTATCGGCGTGGTGTCGAAAGAAGCCAGTGTCGAGCGGGCGCGTGCGCTTGGCTGCGATGCCGTGCTGGTCTGGGGAGCCTGCGATCTCCCGGCGGAGGTCGCGGCGATCACCAACGGCCGGAAGGCCGACGTGGTCTACGACGGCATCGGGCGCGACACCTTCGGAGCCTCGCTGGACAGCCTGCGTCCGCGCGGTCTGCTTGCTTCGATAGGGGCATCGACCGGGGCACCACCGCCCATCGAGGTTGGGACGCTGAACGCCAAGGGCTCGCTCTTCCTGACCCGTCCCGGTTTGGCGGCCCATGCGACCGACCTTGCCGAGTATCGTGAGCGGGCGGAGGACGTATTCGCTGCTGTGACGGCCGATATCATCAAGCCGTCCGTGTGGAAGACCTTTTCCCTTGCGGAGGCGGCTGCGGCCCATGCGGCGCTGGAGGGCGGCGCCTCGGCGGGACCGATCCTGTTGAAGCCCTGACTATAAGGTCTGATGGGCGCCGTGCTTTGCGCAGGGCGCGGCGGTCTGCGTCCTGCCCGTCCGAACATTCAGGGCGCGCTCGGTGGCTCGATGCGGGACCAGGGCGGCCCTTGCCGGAACTGTTCGCCGATCCACTCGACGAAGGCGTCCGTCCTGGCCGGGGTGAAGCGCACCGACGGACGCACGAGGTAGATCCCACCGTCGGCATCGAACGTCCATCCGGGAAGGACGCGGACCAGCGTACCCTGCGCGAAGTCGCGTGCCATCAGCCACTCTCCCGCGCCCAGGATGCCGATCCCGGCTCGGGCGGCGTCGAGAAGCGCGCTGCTGTCATTCGAGATCAGCGATCCGCTGACGGCTACGGTCTCCGTCGTCCTCCCGTCAGAGAGCCGCCACTCGGGAAAGGAGGCCAAACCGGTGAAGCCAAGGCAGTCATGACCCGCGAGTTCCTGCGGCGTAACAGGAGTGCCATGACGGCGCAGGTAATCGGGTGAGGCGCAGAGCACGCGCCGAAGACCGCCAAGCCGTCTCGCGACCAGCCGGCTGTCGCTCAAGACGCCGACACGGATCGCCGCGTCGAAGCCCTCGGCGACCAGATCGACGTAGCGTTCGCTGTAGTCGACCTCCACCGTCAGGGCGGGATACCGGCGCAGGAACGAGGGAAGCAGCGGGGCCAGCCACTGCCGTCCCATGGCGGCCGGAAAGGCCAGGCGCAGCTTGCCTCGCAGGTCGGCTGCTCCGGCGCTGGCTTCCAGCTCCGCGTCCAGGATCGTCTCGCTTGCAGCCTGCACACGAGCCGCCAGGCGTTCTCCGGCCTCGGTCAGCCTGACCTGGCGTGTCGTCCGCTCAAGCAGGCGAATCCCGAGACGGGCTTCAAGCGCCGCGATCCGCCGCGACACGATGGTCGGGTGCCGTTGGAGCGCCCGTCCAGCCGATACGAACGTTCCCTCCCGGGCGACGGCCAGGAGTGCCGCAAGCTCATCCATCCGGCCACTATCGAGGTCGGTCATCAGGGCTCCTCATGGGAAAGGCACGGACCCGGAACCTCTACCGACGCCCGTGTTGGGATCAAGCGGCATCCGGCGGCAAAGACCCCCAGCAGCAGGTAAGTACCTGGGCAAACGAGGGCATTTCCCCGTTTGCGACGTCCTGCCAGAGGTGGGGGACTTGGCCATCATGCCGTGACGGCGCGATTGCGGGCGACCATCTCGTCATGGGTGAGCGTGGCACCTTCTGAAATGAATCCCTTGATCAGCGCCTCGCGGTTCTCCGGAGCGCGCCGCCTGTCGGCGGTCGCGAGAGCGGCTTCCAGTTCGTGCAGCGTGAGTTCGGTGCAGTAGCCCGGGGTGCCGGGCTGCTGCCGCCAGGACTCGGCGAGCGGGCCCGCATCCAGCGCGTCGAACCCCGTGGCGTCCACCAGTTGGAACACCGTCGCCTTCGCCTTTGCGTCGTCGCCGGCGACAGGGATGGTGATGCGTCCCGGCGCGCCGGCCGGCTTTCCCCTACCGGACAAGGTAGCGGCCAGCACCGCGTTCCACGCCTTGATGACCGGGCGGCCGATCCGTTCGCTGACCCAGACGCTTTCGGGCGTGCCGTCCTCGACCTCGGTGATCGCACCGTCGCGGAAGGGATAGTAGTTCGAGGTGTCGATCACCGCGACCTCGGCCGGGACATCGCTGAAAAGGCCCGCCAGATCAGGGTACCGCGCGAACGGGATCGACAGAATGACCACGTCGACATCCCGGACCGCCTGCTCCTTGCTGACCGCGACGGCGCCGAGGTCACGGGCAAGGTCGCGGATGGAGTCCGGCCCCTTCGAGTTCGCGAGTTTGACCTCATGGCCGCTGGCGGCCAGCTTTCGGGCGAGCGTCGCGCCGATATTTCCGGCACCGATGATTCCGATCCTCATGGGAGCGTCCTTCCTGGGTTGTTGCGGGTCTGCCTCGCTAGCGAGGGGCAGCTTGACATCCCGCTGCTGCCGTTTATCTAGCGTCCTATATTTTAGAACGCTAGAGAAAAGATGACCTCGGAACGACAAACCGTCGGCACACAGCTTTCCTTCGCGCTTTATGGCGCGGCCAACCGCATGGCCCGCATGCACAAGCCGTTCCTGGAGCCGCTCGGCCTGACATTTCCCCAGTATCTCGTGATCCTCGAACTGCTGGATGGTGCGCCCCTGTCCGTCGGCACGCTCGGTGCTCGCCTGGACATGGATACGGGCACGATCACGCCACTGGTCAAGCGGTTGGAGGGTGCCGGTTTCGTGACGCGCACCCGTGACCCTGCCGACGAACGCCGCGTGCTGGTCGACCTGACACCCCGCAGTCAGGCCCTCGAAGCGGAGGTCCGGGGCATCACCGACAAGATCAAGTCGGCCTGCCAGCTCACCGACCAAGGCATGGACGATCTGCGTCGCACGCTCGAAGCGCTCGCCCACCCGGCGAGCGAGTGAAACCTTCAAGGAATTCATAGGAGATCATTATGAAGATCGGCATTTTGGGCACTGGCCACATCGGCAAGACCCTGGTCCGCAAGCTGAGTGCAGCCGGACATGACGTAAAGGTGGCCAACTCCCGCGGCCCGGACACGATCGAGTCCGACGTGCTGGCCTCTGGCGGTCATGCGGTCACGGCGGCGGAAGCTGTGGCGGACGTTGACGTCGTGATTCTGTCGATCCCGCTTAATCGTCTTCCCGGGATTGCACCGCTCATCGCCAGCGTCCCAGCCGAGACGGTCGTCATCGACACCTCCAACTACTATCCGGCCCGCGACGGCCGGATCGAGGCCATCGAGGCCGGTCAGGTCGAGAGCCTGTGGGTGTCCGAACAGTTGGGCCGTTCTATCGTCAAGGCATGGAACGCCATCGGGTCCGACTCCTTCGCGAGGAAGGGCAAGCCTGCGGGGAGTCCGGACCGCATCGCTATTCCCGTTGCGGCTGATAGCGACAGGGATCGCAACGTGGGAATGGCACTGGTCGAGGACACCGGGTTCGACGCCTTTGACGCGGGCACGCTTGCCGACTCGTGGCGGCAGCAGCCTGGCGCTCCGGGCTACTGCACGGACCTCTCCCTTGAAGAGATGCCCGCCGCCCATGCTGCGGCCGAGCGGGCGCGATTGCCGAAGCGGCGCGACCTGGCGGTCGCGGCCATTGTGGAGAGGGTTGGGGATGGCACGACGAACCCGGATGCGGGATACGGCGTCCGCCTGAACCGCGCGCTGTTCATGTAAGCCCTGGCGCCGTCCTCCGCGAAGCACCTCGCGCAAGAGGGATCAGCTTGAGCTGATCCTCTCCGAGGTCGGAGCAAGGGTAGTGCGCCCAGGCGGGAGGTCTCCTCCTGGCACGAGGCTGACCTTAGCCGTGCTTCCGCACTGCTGGGACGAGCAGACCTTCGTTTAGGCCTGCGGTACTACCGAGCTTGACCCTAAGCAGTCGTTCCGCCAGGGCAGCGCATTGTAGGCCCCTTGTGCCCTTGACCTCGTGAAGGGGCACGATTGCAGCCGCGGAATGTTCCCGGATCGATCATCCCGGTGTGTACCAGATCGGGGAGGTGTAGGCGCGCTCCGTGATGGTCATGGCTGTGCCGGGCAACGGCGTGGTCCCGAACCGCTTTGCGTCGTAGGCGGTCCAGCGCGGCGTCGGGATCTCGATCACCCGGCCGTAGTAGAAGGCGGGTTGGCTCGGATCGAAGTCCGGATCGGTCCAGACCGTCGCCAGTTCGGGCGCTCCGATCGTGTTGGTCCAGGTGGCGTTCGCCACGTCGACGGTGTCGCCGACTGGAGGCAGCTTGCCGTCACCTCCGGGCCTGCGCCGCTCGGCATCGGCCCAGGCGACGTCATAGATCTTCTCTTCGAGCTTGCCGTCTTTGGTGAGCCAGCCCTTGACGATTTGGTAGCGGTCGAGGTTCGCGCCGAGCGGATCCTTCAGAGCCGCCACGAGGAAGGTGGGTGACTTGCCCTGCGCCGCGGCCCGCAGCTCGCCACCCATGGGCACGCCCTTGGTATAGCCCGTGTAGGCGGGAAGACGGCTCGTCGCGTCCTGCGGGACGAAGTCCCAGCCGCCGAAGAACCGCACGAGCATGCGCGGCCCGGTCGTGCCATAGGTCTCCCGGCGCTGCATGGCATCCCACAGCGAGGCTCGGGTGTTCTCCTTCGCCCAGACGGCGGCGTACCCTGAGGAGGAAACCTGCCAGTCCATCACCTTGATGCCGGTCTTCGGGTTGTCGAAGAAGGTGGCCAACATGCGCTCCGGGCTGGGCTCCTGCGGCGTGGTCTTGCCGAAGAAGTTGTCCTCCTCCATCGCGGCAAGACCCGTGTGGGCGTCGCTGCTGCCGATGAGGCCGAACTTGTAGGGATTGACGCCAAGTGTCTGCCCAAGCTTGAGGCCGTTCTTCAGCGCCGAGCGGGCATACTCGAATTCGAGCATCTCCCTGGTCTTTGCGACGCTGGCGTCGAGATTGCCGAAGTCCCAGCGCTCGAAGTTGGCGAACTCGTCGTTCGGCGACAGGATCGGATGCGCCTCGCCATCGCCCTTGGTCTGCGTGGTCTCGTAGAGCCGTTCCCATCGTGTCCGCTGCTCGGCATACGCCCGGTCGATCGTCTTGCCGAACGCCTCGACGGTGGGGAACATCAGGCCGTTACTCAGATTGCCGTTGTGCGCGATGGCCAGCACGCTGCCGCCGGTCTTCTGCTCGTAGGCTTGCATCCACTTCCAGAGCTCTTCCGGGTTGTCGCTGCCGAGAGGCGGATACACCGTGAATGGCTCGACCTGGCTCGCCTTGTCGCCATTGTCGCGGAAGATGACGTTGCGGTGCAGGTTGTTGCCGCCGGTGTTCGAGGTCCACTCGTAGCCGATGAAGGCGGTGAAGCGGCCCGGCTCGTTGTATTGCTCGGCGGCGGCAATCGTCTCCTGCCAGGCGCCGCGATAGGGCCGCGTTCCAGGCGTGTACATGAGGTCCTTGGGGAAGGTCCCCTGGGAGAAGGCGCCGATGATCTCGATGGCGGCCTCCGCGCCCCTGCCGGACTGGATCAGGTCATACCAGCGGCGCCCCGTCGGGTCGGCGAGCAGCTCGGGCTTGCCTGCAAGCAGGTCCGGAAAGAAGCCCATGTTGTCGGAATGGTCCGCGACCACAAGGAAGTCGAGTGGACGCGAGAGCTTCACCGGCTGCCCGGACGAGGCGGTCAGTTGCTCGCCTCTGGCGAAGCGGTAGGCCTCCTTCGGCCCGAGCCGTGCCCCGAACGCCCCCGCATCGAAGGAAAACGATGTATGGAGATGCGTGTCGCCGAAGAAGGGTCGCGTGGGAAAGTCGCGGTTGGCATAGGGTGAATAGGGTGGCTTCGGCAGCGCCTTCTCGATTTCCTCCTTGGACGGAGAGCCGACGTCCTGGGCCCATGCCGATGGAGCGAGCCCCAGTGCCACCAACCCGGTCACGATCGAACATTCGAAAACTTTCCTGGCCATGGGCGTCCTCCCGTTGTTCATCCCGCATCGGCTCGACCTGCCAACACGACCTTGTTTCTGCCTCTGGACGGCGGCCGTGAGGCGATGATCAAAATGCGGCGACGCGCTGGATCACCCAGAACATCGCCAGACTTCCGATGGCATAGGGCGGCACCAGTCCGGCCCAGCGCGGCCACGCCATCGGAATGCGGCGGGCGCCGGCCACGAGGGTCAGCACGGCGGCGACGAACAGCAACTGACCCGCCTCGACGCCGAGATTGAAGAACAGGAGCGCCACCGGGATGTGGCCTTCCGGCAGGCCGACCTCGCTCAGCGCCCCGGCGAAGCCGAACCCGTGCAGCAAACCGAAGATGAAGGCGACGATCCACGGCATCTGGGCCGCGAGCCCTGGGCGGCCCCGTCGGGCCTGCACGATCTCGGCCGCCACGAACACGATGCTGAGCGCAATCACCGCCTCGACAGGTCTGGAGGGCACATGGACGATCCCGAGTGTCGCCAGCCCGAGCGTGATGCTGTGCGCGACCGTGAACGCCGTCACCGTCTTCACCATCCGCCAGGTCCCCTGTGACAGAAGCAGCAGCGCCAGCACGAACAGCAGGTGGTCGATGCCCGTCAGGATGTGCTCGACCCCGAGGCCGAAATACGTGCCCGCAACGCCCCAGGCACCCTGCCGCATGGGAATGACGGATCCAGGCTGTCGAGGCGACAGGCGCTCAACCCACGAGCTGCCATCGGCAAAGGCGATGCGGACGAGCACGTCGGTCAGGGTGGTCTCCAAGCCGACGATCCGCAGGGTCTGCCCGCGCAGGCTCTCCGCCCGCACGCGCCAGGTCTGCACGGCGGCATTACCCGTCGTCCGGGCAGCCATAGGGGTCAGGGCCTCGACCGGACCGGAGAAGACGGGATCCAGGGCCAAGCGCATCTGGCCCAGCATCGGCGTCTTCCACAGCACGCTGAACTCGCCGGGCTCCTCCTCCCTCAGGTCGAGGTAGGCCGGCCTGACCTCGTGCGCGTGACCCGGGAGCGGCGTCAGCAGCGACGCCAAGGCCACGAGAATCGGCAGCCACCTCATGGCCGGACCTCCACCTGGTTGGTGAGGGGGCCGAGCCAAGGGCGCACGGACGGATCGACGACAACCTGGTACTTCCGCATCAGCTCCCGAAGGAGCTGCGCCTGGGCCGTCTCCTGCCGCTCGCGGCGCCATTCTTCCGCCAGGCGTTCGCGGACCTCCGCAAACGGACGCGCCTGAGGCGGCGACACGGCCGTGACCTTCACCAGATGCAGCCCATACCCGGATTCGATCGGCCCCGACCAGCGTCCGTCCGGAAGAGTCAGGACAGCCTGTGCGAACGCGGCACCGAACAGGTTGGTGAGCGCCGGCTCGTCCTGGTCCGCGAACGTGTCGCCCAGCAGAAGACGGTCTCCCTCTTCATCAGGAGTTGCAGCAGCATCGGACAAGGCCACGAGGCTGGCCCGGGCGCGACCGTCCCCATCCTCGCGGCGGAAGAAAACCTGCGTGAAGGAGACCCGCGCGGGCGTGCCGACGAGATCCGGCCGCGTCTCGTAGAGGCCGCGCAGCTCGGGTTCGGGTGGCTCAGTGGTGCGGATCGTATCGTCGAGCAGGAAGGCCATCTTCTGCGCCAGCCGGCGGCGGACGATGGCATCGCCAACGTCGAGTTCCAACGCCCGTGCCTCGCGGGCGAGTACCTCTTCCTTGAGATGATCGGCGACGAGACCCATGAGTTCCTCGTCGGTCGGCGGACGGCGCCACTGGCGCGTCCACATTCCCTTCAGCCATTCGGCATCGGCGGCGGTCATGCGGACGACGGGCTGCGGCTGGGCCTCCTGCCGAGCGGTCCCGAAGGCGGAATAGGCCGCAAACATCAGTCCGCCCAACATGACGAAATGCAGGAGCGGTTCCTTCAGCAGCCTCATGGATCACACTCCCGGCTGCCTCCAGTGTGATCGGATTGTGGGCTTTTGCTTGACCGTTCATGCTCACGGCTCGGCTATTTCGGATACCTGCCGGGGTCCATGTCCGATTGTGCAGCGCCCAGCGACATCCCTGTTGTTCGCACACCCCGTGCCGGCAATTGGGCGCCGGCTCGACCATCGGAAGTGCCTCTCAACCAGGGAGCCTCATCGTGGTAGACTGGCTCGAAACCGTGTCCCCCTGTGCGTTCATTCTCCGCCCTTATCCGCACCAAGAGGAAACGAGATGCTACCACCGCTCAATCGTCGCACTGCACTGCTCGCTGCCGTGGCAGCAACGTTGCCTTTGGGCTCGTTTCCAGCCCTCGCTCAGATCGATCCGGCGATGAACCCCGAGGATGCCCGCACGCTTGCGCAGGAGGCCTGGGTCTYCGGCATGCCGTTGGTCTACATCGCGACGCAGATCGACTCGAACACGCACGTCACGAGGTCGGAGGGGCCTTTCGCGCCTATCAATCAGTTCGCACACTACCGCGAGTTTCCTGACGCCTCGAACAAGACGGTGGTCGGCCTCAACGTCGATACGCTCTACTCGCTCGCCTCCCTCGACCTGTCGCAGGGCCCCATCGTCCTGTCCGTGCCCGAGATGGGCAACCGCTTCTGGCTCATGCAGTTCATCGATGCCTGGAACAACGTGCCCCACGCGCCGGGCTCGCGTACGGTCGGCGGCAAGGGCGGCAACTTCGCCATCGTCGGTCCCACCTGGAAGGGCACGCTCCCCGCTGGCCTGACCGAACTCCGCATACCGACCAATCTGGTCCTCATCGGGGGACGGTCCTACACCCGCGACAAAGACGATTACCCTGCGGTGCATGCGCTGCAAGACCAGTACAAGCTGGTGCCGCTGGCAGAATGGGGCAAAGCCTACACACCTCCTGCCGACGTGCCGCTGAAGCCAGGCGTCGACAACAAGACCCCGGTGCCGGCTCAGGTGCTGGCAATGTCGCCTGAGGCTTTCTTCGGTCGCCTGAACGCTTTGCTGGTCACCAATCCGCCGGAGCCCGCCGACCCGGCAACCATGGCCCGGATCGCGCGGCTTGGCATCGCACCGGGCGCATCGTTCAGCATGGCCGCGTTCACTCCCGAGGTGCGCAAGGCGATCGGGGACGGCGTCGCTGCCGGGCAAAAGCAGATGCAGGCGGCAACGCGTGGAAAGGAGGTGAACGGCTGGGAGATCACGCTCGACATGGGGCGCTACGGCACGAACTATCCCTATCGCGCCTCCTGGACCTTCTATGGGGTCGGGGGCAATCTGGCCGAAGATGCCGTCTATCCGTTCGCGAGCAAGGATGGCGACGGCGCAGCCCTGAACGGCGCCAACACATACGTCCTGCATTTCTCGAAGGCTGAGATCCCGCCGGTGAATGCGTTCTGGTCCCTGACAATGTACGACGCCGAGAGCTACCTCGTGCCCAATGCCATCAACCGCTACGCCCTCGGTGACCGGAGCGGGATGAAGTTCGGCGATGATGGCTCGCTGACGATCTACATCCAGAACCAAGCGCCGGGTGCGGACCGACAGGCCAACTGGTTGCCCGCGCCCAAGGAGAGCGATTTCAGGCTCGCCTTGCGCCTCTATGCGCCGAAGAAGGAGGTCGCGGATGGTACCTGGTCGCCGCCGGCGATCAAGCGGGTGCAGTAGGGGATCCTGCGAACGGACCTGTGTAGGGTCGGTTATGGGTTCAAGCGGCTATTCCAGACGAGACGGCTAGACCTCTTTCCATAATGCCTTCCGCGAAACTTCGCTCATGTATACCGAACGTCACCAATTGGCACTCTTGAGGCATGCGGAGACCGGAAAGTCAGCCGTAAACGCGATCCGACCAAGGGAGGAAAGACACAATGGTAGACAACATCATCGTGGCGACATTCAGCAACGTCAATGCGGCTCACGATGCCGCCCGCGCAATAAAGGACCTCAAGGACGCAGGCGGTACAAAGTTCAAACTCAAGTCCGGTGTCATCGTGACCAAGGACGATCAAGGATCGGTGTCAGTTCTTGAGTCCGACGTCCATCCTTTTCATGGAACCAAGGTCGGCGTTGTAGTTGGCGGGCTGATTGGTTTGATCGGCGGCGTACCGCTCGCGACGCTGGCAGCGCTCCTTGGAGCTACCGTCGGGCTGATCAACGATGCCGGGATGGCGATCCTCGGGTCTGCCAGTGTGACTTCGATCAAGTCCGAGATGAAACCAGGAATGACCGCTGTCATCATTGAGGCGGATGAAGCCAGTCCCAACGCAGTCGATGACATCGTGGCCAAGGGAGGAGGGCGCGTGTTTCGTGAAGCCAAAGGCACGTATTAGGGGCTAGTCAAAGATGACCGTGAGCAGCGACGGGAACACCTCATAGCGGCGCGTCGCTGTTTTCAATAGTCGAACTGTCAGCGGCGCGCTGATCCCTCTGGACCAACAACGGATTTATCCGCAAAAGTCGCTCGGCTTCCCTGTGATACCGACATAGCTGTCCATCGCTGAAGTGATCTAATGAGGCTGGGAACTTCCGGTTTTGGCACTTTTGAGACCTTTGCCCAAGGGCAGCTAACCTCGCCTAAGCGGACGTTTGGAGAGGACAGAAGCCTTCCGCTGTTTGCCGAAGGCTTCCATTCGTGAAGCCCGCCTGCAAATGTCGGGAGCTGAAGTCGTGATTCGCATGGCTCTAGGCCGGTGCACTGGTCTCTAATCCCTCTATCCATCTCATTGGCCCATGAGGTTCATCGCAGACGGTCCAGATATGCCTGACGAACTCCTCCTTGCACGCGATGCTGGAGACGTCATCCTGTTCTGTGGTGCGGGCGTGAGCCAAGCCGAGGCACGCTTACCAAACTTCGCTTCTCTTGGACGCAAGGTAGTCAACACTCTAGGCGCAGCGCAGGATAGTCGCGCCCGTGCTCTTCTAGAGAGGGCCCTTGCGCTCGAACCAATGCCTGGTGTCGGTGGCCTCGTGGCAACTGATCGAGTGTTTGGCTTTCTCGAGCGAGAGTTCGAGGTTTCGGACGTCCGTGCGGCCGTAGCTGAGGCTATCCGACCTGGCCTCGATCCCAACCTTGGCGCTCATCGGGTGTTGCTCGATCTTGCGACCTCACGTGGCGTCACTCGTTTGGTGACGACCAATTTCGATCTTCTGTTCGAGGCAAGCAACCCAACTCTGCACAGCTTCGGTCCGCCAAACCTCCCTGATCCTCACAGTGACCGCGACTTTCGTGGCATCGTGCATCTGCATGGCCGTGTCGACGCCAGATACATGGGTGCGCAGGACGATGAGTTCGTCATTTCCAGCGCCGACTTCGGCCGCGCTTACCTCTCAGTAGGCTGGGCTACGCGCTTCATTCAGCGGCTTCTCTCGCGGTTCCAGATACTGTTCGTGGGCTACTCCGCCGACGATCCACCCATGCAGTATCTGCTGGAAGGGTTGAACCTTAGTGCGGGCACACGAAACAGGCTTTATGCTCTCCAGGATGGCGAGCAGCGCTCTGCGATTGCTCTTTGGGAGCATCGGGGTGTTCAGGCGATCCCATTCGACAGCAGCAACGGCTTCTCGCCGCTTTGGGACACTCTTCGGGCATGGGCAGAACGCGCACGGGATAGCAGAGTTTGGTATGAAACGGCGCTGTCGCGAGCAGCATCTGGCCCGAAACTCCTGTGTCCGCACGAACGTGGTCAGGTCGCACACATTCTCTCGACCGCCGAGGGGGCGAGACGCTTGGCCTCGGCTCCCGAGCCACTCGGCGCCGAATGGCTGCTCGTTGCGGACTCGCTACAACGGTATGCGACACCACGACGAGTCTCTTCGAGTGGCGAAGACATCCCCCGGTTCGATCCGTTCGATGCGCTCAGCCTCGACATCGATCCAGTTCCGGAGCCAGCACCTCCCGATGACGCTTTCCGAGATCGCAAAGTCCCCGAAGAGGCGGCCGATATTCTCCGGCCGAGCATCCTGGACCGTGAGCAAGGGGAGCATCGCTCGCGCGCAGCGGTGCGCGGGCTCGAGAGCCATTTCCATGCCGAGCTTCCGCCTCGCCTCGTRCAAATCGGCATATGGCTCCAACGGGTGGCGCACCAGCCAATCGCTTTGTGGTGGGCGGCGCATCAGCCCGGCCTACACCCATCAATCATTTACGACATCGACTGGGCCTTGCTGCATGAGCCGCAGCGCTTCCCCGATCCCATCCGTCGTGGGTGGAGAATGCTCCTCTCGGCATGGACTGATCGGCGTGGCGACCCCAGCAGGCGTAAGTATGAGATCGAGCAGAAGGCATCTCAGGAGGGGTGGTCCGCGTCGATTGTCCGTGAAGTCGCCGACATGTACCGTCCGAGGCTCACGGTACGCCCAGCCGCCGGGATACCGCACCCGCTCGTATGGTCAGACGAGGGCCAGCCCGACGACGTTATCTATGTGGACGTTGACTATCCGCACCCGCACCAGCGCGTAGAACTGCCAGAAGAGTTCGTCGCCTATGCGGTCGAGTGCTTCCGGACCAACCTCAACATCGCAGTCGCCCTTGAGCGCGAGATCTCCGGCTCCGATCAAATCTATCTGCAGACGAGCCGTGGACCTGACGGAGGTCCTGAGCTTTCGGAGAGTAGCTACGGACTGACAGGACCGATCATCCACTTCCAGAATCTAATGACCCGGCTCGCGAGCGTTGATCCTGAGGCGGCGCGTCACCAAGCCCGCTCCTGGCCCTCCCGAGACGAGTATGTCTTTGCGCGGCTGCGGATCTGGGCGGCCGGCACCGGATTATTGAGTCCGGGCGAGGCGGGCGCAACTTTTATGGCACTGCCGGACCGGGTGTTCTGGGGCTCAGTGCACGAGCGAGATCTCCTCTATGCGCTGAGGGACCATTGGGCGGACCTCCCGCCAGACTACCGTAAGGCGCTTGAGCAGCGTCTCCTGACAGGATCCTACCCTTGGGATAGCAACGTGCCGGGCGGGCGCGAGGAGGCGATTGCGCACGATCGATTGAGCCGGCTCCACTGGCTGTCCACCCATGGAGTGGTGTTTACCTTTAACTTGGATGAGACGATGCGGGCACTGCGCTCGGCCGCCCCAAGGTGGACGACGGATGCGGGCGATGCCGCAGCTGACTCGCATGCACCGCAAGCTTTTCACATCTCGACGGACAGCAGGCCGGACCCAATCCTCGGAACACCGATCCCCGAGATTCTGAGCCAGGCAAAAGAGCTCGGACGGCTGGATTTTGCGGGGAGGACTGAGCGTGAGCCCTTCCGAGGCTTGGCCGTCCAGAGGCCAGCTCGCGCACTCGGCGCCCTGACCCATGCAGCTCGGTCGGGGGACGTTCCACAGTGGGCTTGGTCAGCGTACCTGCAAGCAGAGACGCGGCCGGCCGACTCGCTTCGCATGATCCAGGCTATTGCTGCGCGGCTGCGAGGTTTGCCCGCTGCAGGTCTGCGAGGCATCGGGTACTCGGTCTCCGAGTGGATGAAAGCACTGGCTGACCGCCTCTACGGCGATGCCGCGAGCGTGCTCCCTGGGCTGTGGGATAGCATGATGACTGCACTCCGCTTGCCACCGGTGGAGCAGCGGCACCGACCGAACCGGTCATGGGCAGACGACGCGCTGAACGGGCCGGTTGGAAAGCTATTTGATCTTCTAATCAAGGATCCGATTAAAGACGGGGTCGAAGCCGGCGCTGGCTTTCCTTGTCAGTGGACCAGCCGGCTCGATGATCTCCTCGCCTTGCCAGGTGACATGCGGCGGCATGCACTCGTCATGCTCGGACCTCAGCTCAACTGGCTCTTCAGGATTGATCCTGTCTGGACAAAACGGCAATTGCTTCCACACGTCAGCGACAGGGGTCCCGACGGTGATGCGCTTTGGGATGGTGTGCTCTGGACTGCTCAAATACCTTCAAAGCCGCTTTACCCAGCTCTAAAGGAGGCACTGCGCGCGCGCGCCAGGCAGCCTCGACGCCGCAACGAGAGCACGATCCTCGGCGGCTTTCTTCTAGCCGGCTGGGCAAGCGAAACAGCCACAGGAGAACGCTTCATTACTGACATTGAGTTGCGGGAAGTCCTGATCCACACCACTGAGGAGTTCCGTCAGCAGCTCCTGTGGCAGCTCGAACGATGGTGTGCGGAGCCAGATAGCCCGTGGCGAGACAGAGCTGTGCCCTTCTTCAGGCAGGTATGGCCGAAACAGCGGGCCCTTCGCACACCGGTCATGTCGAGCCACTTGGCGAATTTCGCGCTGGCAAGCGGTGACCTGATGCCGGCTGTGGTTGAGTTGATCCTTTCGAGGCTCGTCCCAGTCCGAAGCACGCCCTTGCGGTTTGAATACACGAGCGGGTCTAATGCCGACCACCCGGCGCGAGCCTATCCGGCCGCGACCCTCGATCTGCTGTGGGCGGTCCTCGGCGAGGATGCATCCTCATGGCCATACGGGATCGAGCGGACACTTGAACTGTTGGCACAAGCGCCGGAGACGGCTTCCGACTCACGGCTTTCCGCGCTTCGTCGTCGCATCGATCTACCTTAGGGTTCGAAGTCGATTGGGCTGGATCGCCTCTCATTACCGGACGGAGGCGAACACTTGTCAGGAAGACGAAGCCCTGAGATGTCCTGCCCTATGCAATAGACCTGCCCAGCATCTTCTCTGTGCGGGAGATCAGAAATGCGAGCGTTTGCTGGTCTGCTTGGTGGCAGGCCTCCACAAGCCGCCAGTAGGTCGCCCAGCGCATCCACTTCGGCTTTCTGGGTAGCTTTTCCAGCAGGTTTGGGCTCCCTCCAATCCGAGCCCGCGCCTTGCGCGCTCTCCGGCGGGCCTGCTCCCCTGCACCTTCCCGCTGCACGGCGTAGCCTAGGCCATGAGCCTGCTGGGATGCAAATACACGGGCGTCTGAGGGAAGATACAGCTTCATCGCACGCTGGCCGGTTTGCGGGCACACAAACCACCACCGACGTCCACCATAGGGCGGGGTCGTCGCTACCAGGCGGATGCTTTGGCTTGGGAGGTGACCTAACCTGCCATAGGGGTCAAAGCACGTAATGCTGACCAGGTGTAGGAGCCCAGTATCCTCGCTGAGATGGGCCTTGTAGGCTACCTGGCAGGACGGCCGGTTGTTGGACCACATCCACTGTAAGGTGCCTGACTGGGTGCCTCCCGGGACGAGACCGACGCGGGTGAGGTGGCGGACATTGAGAGTGATGCTGTTTTCAACCGTCGGACGTCCGCCTCCATACCTCGCCATTTACTTGCTCCTCAATCCTAAATTTTCTGGCAAACCATACAACCCGGTTAACAGGCTTGGTGTCTTAGCCACTGGGAGGCATGCGATTGAGGCCGGCATAGCCGGCGTAGTCAGCTGAGCGGTATCGGCCGGTGCTCAGGTCGAGGGTCATGTTGAGCTTGCACGGGTAGCCCAACTCCTCGAAACGCGCTTTGCGTTGGTAGAACTCCGCCTCGGTGTTGCGGCCGTTCTCATCAACGAACTTCGGTCGGTGCACGACAAAGCCCTGATCGACCATGTTGTCCCAGTTCTTCGAGCCGGAGATGTCCTCCAACTCCGGCGCACGTCCTTTGCGACTGGTATCCATTTTTGCAGGATGTGCAAGCACTTGCACGTGGCAGTTCATGTCATGCGCGAACGCATGGAGGGTGCGCAGACAACGTCCGATGTAGTCGGTCTCCGTCTCTCCGTGGGTCCGAGCCGCTTCAAGCCTGTTCCAGGGATCGACCTGGATGATGCGCGCTCCATGACGGATCACAGCCACCTCAGCCATCTCCAGGAACCACTCGAGAGATGGCCGCTGGTCCGGATGATGCATCCATAGGAAGTGATCGTTGATCCAGGTGTCTGCTGCCCGGATCTCCTGCTCCGTCATGGCGCTCTCCAGCCTGCCGGCGTGCAGCTGCCGGAGCGTACGGCGATGGTGCGGCTTGGCGCGGGTCTCGAAGGAGGCGATGGCAGCGGTGAGCCCATACGTGCGACAGATCTGGTACCAGATCTGCATGAACAGGGTCGTCTTGCCATGCCCTGGATGACCCGTGGTGACACTCAAGGTCCGGGGCGCGAGACGCACCTTGCTCTCCCATTCCACAAAGCCGGGCTCCCAAAGCGTCAGAGGCGGCAACTCCGGCAGTTCACCAAGGCGGTAGAGGCCATTGATCGGCCAGGGTACGGCGCAGTTCATCACCAACTCGTGGAGAGTTGCTGGTCCGTGGACGCGAAGAACATCATTGGCGTCCTTACAGCCTTGGGGCCACTCGACATAGAAGAAGCGAGCAGATCCGAACAGCTGCACCATGTCGGCTCGCAGTGACAGGCCTGCGCCATCATTGTCGCCGCACCAGACAATGCGGTTGGTGCGATTGAGACCACTGCGCAGCGCCTCCTCCACATAAGCATAACCTCGCGCCTCCGCGGGAGCGTCGGACGGGCGGGATCTGGCGCCGTTAGGAACGCTGATAACCTGCTCGACAGGGATGCCCGCCTCGACCAGGGAAGCCGCGTCCATCTCGCCTTCGGTGATGAACACCGTCTCCGACCCGATCACCCGCTCGATGTTCCAGAACTGGAGCGTGCCGCTCTTCATGGACGTGAAGTTTTTTACCGGGAACGCCGCAGCCTTCCAGTTCACCACCTCGCGTCCAGTCTTGTACGGAAATATGAGGGCTTCGCTCTCGCGATGCAGGTTAGCAAAGTACATCGTACCGGAGCCGACGCCGAGCTGCTCCAAAGTCGCTCGGCTGATCTTGCGTACGGCCTCGGCGTACGTCACGGCAGCTGCGCTGAGCGCCGGAGACACCTCCGCTCCAACCGCAGTGCCAGCAATGGAAGACTGCCCCATCATTATTAATCCTCACAGAAAGGCATCGATCATGTTTCTTGCGTCTGGTGGGCGAGCACCGCGGGCATTGTGTGCGGTGCTCGCCAGGGCGGTTTGGAACGATGATCCCCAGCGCCCTCAATCGATCGGAGCTCAAAACCCGACTACCTCGCCACCATCGTTCAAGAGCTCGCCCTGACAGCGCCAGCTCTTCCCGTCACGTTCGACCAGCAGGCCGGCGGCTCGACGCTCGTTGACCCATGCCGGCACATGTGGGTTAGCACCAGGCGGAGATGCCTGGGGACTTTGCTGCAGCCTACGGACAATTGCTCCTAGATACTGGCCTGGGTGTCGTGCTTGTTCTGCTCCATCCAGCGCTCGGTTGGCTTCGGCAAAGTCATGGCCATTGAGCTTGAGGAGCTGTGTGCAAAGAGATCGACTGATCCCTTTACCGCTGAGCCCGTCCAAGCGCGCCCAAAACTGCTCTTCCGCGCTGAGGCCAGATAAAGCGTCAGCCCCGTTTAGATTCTCCTCTTGATGTGGTTGTAGCTGTGGATGTGATTGTGGTTGTGGATGGTTGAGTCCAGCTTCAGCATTGCCTGGACCTGACTGAAGCATTGCTTCAGCATCGCTTTGACTTTGCTTTCCGCGACGAGATGCAAGGCCGCCCTTCCGACCAGCATTAGCGCGCCTCTGGTACCTCTCCGCTGTGGTGGCGAGTTCGGCATTGATGCGCTTGTGCTGCCAGTCCGGCTGGAAGAGTTCGGCCAGCGTAGGGCGGATGTCCATCCACTGATCCAGAGGAAGGCGGACAATGCGAGCGAGTCTTATATCTTCCGCTGGCAGTTCTCCATGTCGCCAGTAGTGGATGATGAGCATGAAGTAGGCGCCATGCTCGAGGGTGCTCAGATGCACTGTGTCAGCAAGGTAATCGCCAGGGTAGAAGGGCATCCAGGGATGGCTCATGCCGCCTCCCGACGCACCCACGCTCGATTGAGCCAGGTTGACAAGCAGTGGACCAGCGGTGCCCATGCGACGATGTCCAATGCCTCGCCATTCTGGTTCTGGATGAGAAAGAGGAAGGCACGTGTGCCTCCTCCGTTGAGACTAGGGGGATGGAAGTCGAACCCATCGTGTGTGAAGATGACAAAGCCCACGCGGACTGGTGCTGACGCGAGAAGATGAGGCATTGGGACGCCATGCTTGTCTAACTGGAGACGTTCAAGGCCACGAAGGTTGTGACTGGTCCAGAACTTCTCCTCGATCTGTGCCGAGCTGATGGTGTGTGGATTAACAAGAGGTCTATTCGGCATAGTTGTAGGCCTTCGTCAGATTGATGCCGGTAATGATGATGTTGCTGCGCAGGATGTACCGAAGGCGAAAGCCACCCTGCATTGGTTGTTTGGTACGGACGGTGTCGATCGCCACGCCGGCCTTCCGGAGTTCGCCAATGAATAGGCTCAATCCTGGCGCCATCAGTCCCACTGGTGTGCAGCCGACGCGTCCGGCCTGCATGAGGTGGATCAAAACCCAGGCGAGATCGCCTTCAAGTTTGAGCTTATGGCGGTCATCCGCATAGCCGAGGATTTCCTTAAACGGATTGTTAATCATTGGATTGGTCACGATCCCTCTAATCCCCTCAAGCATGAGGCACCTCCTGGGAGAGCCCGGAGAGCTCAGCGAGCAAAGCTGCCGTGATGGGGCTTATGCGAGATCGGCGGACGATGGTGCGAACCGAAGGAACAGCCAGCAGCTCGAGATTGCGCTGGCGATCGGTAATCTGAACGTGCGTAGGCGCTTGGCGCCGCTTACGCGGCGTGTTAAACAGAGCTTTCAAGAAACACATCCTTAGCCCCGCCGGAGCCTCCGTGCGGGGCTCTTCTTTGGCGACGCTGGTTGTAGGAGCAGATTAGGTTGTTAGGGGCTTATTGTGCCGTCACTGGACGATTTTGGCGCGCGGTAACCCAGTCGATGAGATCGCCAGTCCGCCAACCGAGCTTACGGGTGCTGAGCTGAATAGGTAGAGGCACACTGCCGCTGCGGTAGAGCCTTCGGAAGTGTGGAACACTGAAGCCAAGGAAGGCTGCGGCCTCAGCCGTGTTCATCACCTTATGGTGAGAAATAGGTATACTTAAACCACCGAGCTGCTCGAGCCGGTTCAGTGGGTCCGCACCGTGGCTATCAAATTGCTTGAGCTTTCTGATCTGCTCAAGCTTAGAAAGAATGGATGTCATAGTGACCTCATGTGATTGCCGAGCTTGCCTGAGCTTCACAAAGGGTCAGAGTGACCATTTGCTATCACTGGACTAACTAGGTGATCGGAAGGTCACGTAGATCCGTTGCAATTCAAATAGGGGTTCAATTGCAACGCTGCAGGGCTTGGGCCACAAGTTCATCGGCAATCTGCTCCGAACCCTTCTTCCTACGAGATTCTTCGATTGCCCTTATCCCAACCTTAAGTTCCGCGAGGAAAGCTCGATAAGTTCTATCGACTTCTCTGTTATTTATAGGGCCTGTCCGATACTGTCGGTCCCAGTTATAGATCGCTTTCGCCAAATCCTGTTTCTGCTTACTCATAAAGCGGGAAAGGCCTGGGTGCCTTCTCGCGATATATTGTGCAGCCTGCTCTCTTGTCACTTGTGCGGTACTATTCGGTCCCACTTCACTCCCTGTACACAGAGCTTCAATAGCCAAAGCGGCAAATGCCCGCCCGCGAAGATCCTCGGTCGAGCTCAGAGTTCCATTCATGGTAGGCTTGAGAACTTCATGGATGGTGCCGTATCGAAGATCACCTAGCATCTCTGCTAGAAGATTCATTTTCGAGCCCTCGTTAGCAGCACCAAGCCGATACAATAGTTCTGCAACCTCTGTTAATGCATCAATGTACTGCTGCCGTTTGCTCAATGGTTCAGCAGCCTTAGATGTAAATATTGTTTGGATAGCAGCCATAAACTCATTCAAAGCCAATGCTGCTCCAGGGCTGACCTCTAATGTCGACCGTTCAGTGCCCATCTCAAGCGCCTTTGATTGTTTGGTTAATCAGAACCGAGCAAATGCGTTGCCCATAGGTCCACGGCATCGCGTTTCTCCTTGGCGTACGTCGCACGGTTATAGACACCAGCCACACCCGCCTTGTGACCCGATGCATGGTTCAAGACAGCCTCGATCACATGTGGGAGCGTGCCCATGTCAGCCATGCGAGTCGCAACGGTGCGTCGGATGTCGTGTAATCGCCAAGCCGTGATCTGGAGTCCACCATTTAAAATTCGTTTGTCCAAGGCGGCTTTAGCTTTGCTCCAGCCCTGAAAAGGCCCCCCTGCTTCCCCAAAAACGAGCTGTCTTCCTTCTCGGCGAGGGCGCCTCTGGAGCAGCTTGATTGCGRCATCGGGCAGCGGCACCTCATGGGGCAGCCCATTTTTCGTGCGACTTCGGGGGATGTTCCAGCGGGCCTGTTGCAGGTCCAATTCCTCCCAGCTCATGCCGCCGACCTCCTCCCGCCGCTGTCCGGTGAGGATAAGAAGGCGCACGATCCAGCCGTAGTCATCATCCCGGCATGCCGCCCAGATCCGAGCGAGTTCGTTATCAGACAGAACTCGGTCCCGCGAGCGCTCTTCGATTGGGCGGTTGGTACCCACCACCGGGTTGATTTCCGCCAGCCCCTCACGCATTGCCCAAGTGAAGAATGAGGATAWGGCGATGCGTGCCCGGTTGGCCGCTATCGGCCCATTTGCCATGGCAATTTCAGCAAGCTGGAGAGCAACTGTCCGCCGAGAAATCTTCTCGATAGCGAGACCGTGGAGAGGTTTCCAAGATGTCCCCAAGTAGCGGCTTGTCTCAACAAAGGTCCGTGGCTTGTGCCGTCTGGAGGCAAACTCCAGATACGGCTCCACTGTTGCCCCGAGGGTCAGGTGAGCCCGCGCTTTGGCCTCTGTCTTAGTCGCCTGAGGATCGCTGCCGAGATGGACTTTGGCCAAAATGGACTTGGCCGCTCGGCGGGCCTGGTCGAGGTCGAGGGTCTCGACGGACCCAATCGTGACACGCCTCTGCTTCTTACCCATGCGGTACTGGGCAATCCAGACGCGTTTGCCCCCGGCCCGGAGACGAACCCCGAAGCCCGGAAGAATGTCGTCAAAGACGATGAGTTCGCTCCTGCCAGGTGGAAGAGCGAGGTTGGCAAGGGCAGGGCGGGTCAGACGCACAGCATTCCTCCGCTGGGAAGCGTATGGGAAGCAACTTCAGGCTTCCCAAAGCTCACTTGTGAGCAAGTGACACAGAGGGTAGTAAGAGCAGAGCTAAGGAAAGCAAGGCTTCTGAGTTCGTTTGATCACTTATGCACAGGCCGAACTGCTTCCTTTTAATCAGAGCTCCCTAGGTTACAGTCGCAGCGCACTCGCCACTTCAAGCCCTTGACTAGTAAGGGTTTTATTTCTTTCCCGCGTCGGCAGCCCCACAGCTATCTTTATCTCGGGTAACGCTACGGGTAACAGCAGACGAAACTCGCGTAAGCCGCGCGAAGTCCGACTCACTTTGCGCTTGATAATCAAAGGTCCGCAATTTCGCGATGAGCGGACCTTCGTTGGGATCGCTCTACGTTACACTTTGACCCGAAGCCGACTCTCATACCTCGTGCGCACCAAGCGCATTGGGCTTCGGCTGACTTTACGAGAGCGACTGCACTGCCGCAGATTAGCAGAAAACCACGCTAACGTTTTTTAGCGCAGCGTATAAAGATACGTTGCGATGTCACGGGCATCGCGCTCAGTCACGCCCAATTCAGGCATGGCCGAGAGCGGCTTCACCACTTGCGGATGACGCAGCCATTCGATCATGTGGGCCGGTGTGTTCAACAGAACACCGGCAAGATAGATCCGCTCAGCGAGACCATTCAAGGGTGGCCCTACTTGTGCCTCAGGGCCTCTGATCCCCGGTATCTCGTGACAGGTGGGGCATGCGTATTGCTGGATCGCAACACGGCCTCGTTGCACCGCTCCCTCCGCTTCCCACGGAGCCTCAGAGACTTGAGAGGCGGCTCCCCTCACGCCTGCTGACGTCAGGCGGCCTCTTTGCTCTAGATATTCAGCGGGGGATAGTGTTGGAGAGCTTTTCAGGAATGCTACGATTTCCCAGCGCTCGCGCTCACTCAGGCGGTGCTTCCATGCAGGCATCCCGGTCAGCTTAATCCCATTCGAAATGGACCAGTACAACTCTGACGCTGCCAGATCCCGACCCATTTGGACGAAGTTCGGCGGGGAGGGATTCATGCCGAGACCGATTGCATCAGGTGCGATCCCCGGTGCACCGTGGCATTGTCGACAATGTTGCTCAAACAGAGTGAGCCCCGAGTCGATCACATCCGCCCTAGTCAGGTCCAGAGGCGGCGGGCTCCCGGAAGAATGGGACTGGACCGACTGGCGCCGGGCTGTGTTCAGTACCCAATACACCAGTGACGTATGCTGCTTAGTCGCTGATACGTCGTACACACCGGAATAGATATAGGCCAGCAAGCCGCAAATTCCTGATGCCAAGAGCATAACGGCCCAGAACAGGTGAGACGAAGGCGAGCGTGGCATCGAGACCTACATCCAGCGGGCCTTGTCTGCCCGGGAAAGCGGTATCTAGGGGGCTGTACAGCCAAGGCAAATGCTGCTCGCGCGGCGAGGGAGGGCACAGATCGTCGGCGTCGTGGCGAAGTTCTTTGCCAAGAATGCCGAGCCCCACAGGCGGTTCTCTCCAAAAGGCCGCTTCTGGCACTTCTCGGAAGAAGCGCTTTGGTCTGCTCGACCAGCCTGAGCGGACCTTCAGAAAGGGCAGGGGAATCCTTAGTCTGGCCTTGAACTCCAGCGACGTCCGTAACCCTCGATTCCGCTCGAATTCCACCCCTGGTCAGGCGCCGGCCGAGGCTTGCCCAAGCTCGGCGGCAATGCCGCGTAGAGCCTGCTCGAAGGCACCGGCTGGCTGGCCGCCGGAGATCAGCCATTTCCCGTTGATGACGATAGCCGGGACCGAGCGAATGCCGCGGGAGATCCATTCCTGCTCGGCCTCGCGGACCGCCTCGGCATAGCGCTCCGATACCAGGACCTCGCGCGCCTCATCCCGATCGAGACCCGCCGCGACGGCCGCATCCACCAGCACTCCATGCTCCGACACGTTCGCACCGTCCGTGAAGTTCGCCCTGAACAGCGCGAGCTTCAGCTCGCGCTGGCGCCCGATCGTCCCGGCCCAGTGCAGCAGGCGGTGAGCATCGAAGGTGTTGTAGATCCGGCTCTCCTCCGACATGTTGAACGTGAAGCCGACCTCGGCTCCGCGCGATCGGATCATCGCGCGACTGGCAGCCGACTGCTCCGCCGTAGAGCCGTACTTCTCCTTGATATGCTCCACCAGGTTCTGCCCCGCCGCAGGCATTCTCGGATTGAGTTCGAACGGCTGGAAGGTGATGTCGGCCTCCACGGCGTCCGCGGCATTGGCCAGCGCCTGTTCAAGTCCCCGCAGGCCGATGACGCACCACGGGCAGGCCACGTCGGAAACAAAGTCAATCTTCAGGTGCTGAGGCATGGGGCTGCTCGTTGTCGTTCGTGGAAATCGTAGGGTAGCGGGACTGATGACGTAGCATAGTGTCGAGACGTCCAGGCGATGAACCCTCGAGGGGCTGTTCAATTTCAGGCGATCTCTGACGTAGGTCTGCGCCACCATATGCGATGCTGAGACTTCGTATCTCGATGATGGAGGCGCAGGGCTCCATTGCGCATTATATGAATTTGGCAACAGAGTTCGTCGATCCCAGATACCAGGAGCAGCAGGAATGACCGATTCATCCGATTACGTGCCGCCGAAGGTTTGGACCTGGAACAAGGGCAGCGGCGGGAGCCCTGTCACAAGCCTCAACCGCCCGACCGCCGGAGCCACGCACGAGAAGGAGCTGCCTGTCGGACGTCACCCCTTACAGCTCTACTCGTTGGGAACGCCCAATGGTCAGAAGGTCACTATCCTGCTGGAGGAGCTGCTGGCGCTGGGTCATTCCGGCGCGGAGTACGACGCCTGGCTGATCAGGATCGGAGAGGGCGACCAGTTCGGCAGCGGCTTCGTGGCGGTGAACCCTAACTCCAAGATTCCTGCCCTGGTGGACCGCTCTGGTCCGGACCCGATCCGGGTCTTCGAATCGGGCGCGATCCTGCTCTACCTTGCGGAGAAGTTCAGCGCCTTCCTGCCGAGCCAGGCCAGCTCGCGTGCTGAATGCCTGTCCTGGCTGTTATGGCAGATGGGCAGCGCACCCTATCTGGGAGGAGGCTTCGGGCACTTCTATGCCTACGCGCCCGTGAAGATCGAGTATGCGATCGACAGGTTCGCGATGGAGACGAAGCGTCTGCTCGACATACTCGACAAGCGGCTCGCGGACAACGAATACGTGGCGGGGGCAGAGTACACGATCGCCGATATGGCCATCTGGCCCTGGTACGGCGGCCTGGTGCAGGGGCGGCTGTACGAGGCGGGCGAGTTTTTGTCCGTGCAGGAGTACCGGCACGTCCGGCGCTGGGCCGATACGATCAGCGGCCGCCCGGCCGTCAAGCGGGGGCGGATCGTGAACCGGGCCTTCGGTGAACCCTCCGAGCAGTTGCACGAACGCCATGACGCCGGCGACTTCGATACCATGACCCAGGACAAGGTGGCCGCGCGGGGGTAACAACTCGGGAGGGATCATCGCCCTACTGGCAGATGCGGTAACGGTCGCTGGATCCGTGTCGCTCAATGTCGACGTGAAGGTGATCATGATGCGCCTCRTCCGAACCGGGACCGAGGATCGTCGTGAACCAGCCGCAGGCCGCCGTCCGCAGGGCTGCGAGCGCCGTATCGGGCACGGTGTTGGGTTCAGGCTTGATCCGCAGGGTCGTTCCGTTGGCGAGATCGAAGCCAGCGATGTCGATTGCAAGCCCTTGCGCATGGGACGAGAGCTTGCCCGTCGCCGCCCGGTTCCTGTTGCGGCACTCGAAGCCGGGGCCGGTCTCGATAGATCTCAGGTCGCTTCCCTTGATGCCGGCGACGAGCGGAGCCACGAGATCGCCGATCCAGTGCCCGAAGGGTCCGGCGAAGCGACAGGCCAGGATCGGTTGATTGGCCAGCCGGACAACCGTCTCAGGCTTCGTCGGAACTGGCACGGCCTTGAGCCGCACCGGCGTCTCGATCCGGCAGAGCTCGTTCGAGACTTGAGGCGGCTCAGCAGGCTCGATCTCGAACCCGGCCGCCTTCAGGTCGGCCAGGCAATCCTCGGTTGCTGGGACAGTTAGTGGCGCTTCCGCCGTCGGCGCCGGGTGAGCCTGAGGCCGTGGGGCAGGGGGTGTCGCGGGAGAAGGGGTCTCGATGGGCCGTGGAGGTGGCAGAGGCGGCATTGGCTGTGCCCAGGCGGCTTGGGCCATCATCACGAGAACGACGACCGTCGCGGATCTGATCAACATCGGCTCCTCCGGCCCCGCAGACCAACGCCAAGCTGGGTTGAAGGGTTGCGGGCTGTCCAAAGCAGCCCAGAATCCCCAGATAAGCTGGATGAGCCAGGAACTTCGCCGCCAAGAGCCCCTTCCGGCCTCGGCCACCCGCGCAGCGCCGCCCGAGATCGCCCTCTCGGACGAGGATCGCGAGGCGCTGCGGCAGGCCGTGCTCGCGCTCGAAGGGCCGAGCTACGTGGCCCGCTTGTCGGCCCTAGCGGGCCGGCCGATCGAGCTGCTCGGGGAGGCGCTTCCGGTGTCGGTCTCCGGCATGATCTTGAAAGCCACGCAGGCGGCGCTGACCCGCGCGTTGCGCTATGCGCTGAAGACGATCCCGAAGGAGGGCAGGGATCCCGAGACCCGCGTCCACAAGGCACTCGCGGTCCTGTCCGGGGCGATGGGCGGGGCGCTCGGCGTCTCGGCGGTTCTGGTGGAACTGCCGATCTCGACCACGATCATGCTGCGGTCGATCGCCCGCATCGCGCAGAGCGAGGGCGAGGACCTCGACGATCCCGAGACGGCGCTGGCTTGTGTCCAGGTCTTCGCCCTGGGCGGGCATTCCGGCTCGGACAACCTGCACGAGGCCGGCTACTTCGCCGTGCGGACCGCGATGGCGAAGTCCGTCACCCGCGCCCTGCAGCAGATGGCCGGGCGCGGCGTTGTCGACGAGAGCACCTCTGCCATTGTGCGCCTGCTGGCCCAGATCGGAGCCCGCTTCGGGGTGGTTGTGTCGCAGAAGGTCGCCACCCAGGCGGTTCCGGTTGTCGGGGCGATCGGCGGCGCGGCCGTCAACGCGGCCTTCGTCGATCACTTCCAGACGCTGGCCCGCGGGCATTTCACCGTGCGCCGGCTGGAGCGGATCTACGGCAAGGGGACGGTGCGGATGGCCTATGACCGGATCCGGGCCCAGGAACGCCTGTGAGCACGCGCGCATGCCGAAGGCCGAGATCCTATCGTCCGCATTCTTCACCCGGGATGCCATCACCACCGCCCGGGATCTTGTCGGGGCCACTCTGCTCGTCGATGGAATCGGCGGTGTGATCGTCGAAACCGAGGCCTACACGGGCGACGATCCGGCCTCGCACAGCTTCCTGCGGTCCGACCGCCCGGAATGCAGCCATGTTCGGTCCGGCCGGGCATGCCTACGTGTACCGGTCCTACGGGATCCATTGGTACCTGAACGTCGTCTGCCTGCCGGCGAGCGCCGTGCTGATCCGGGTTCTGGAGCCCATCGCCGGGCTCGGGGCGATGACGGCGGCGAGGCCAGGACGATCCCCGCCTTCTCTGCTCGGGTTCCGGCCGGCTCTGTCAGGCCCTAGGCGTGACAATCACCCATAACGGGCTGCCGTTGGACCAGGCGCCCTTCCAGGTCTTCGGCCGGGAGGAACCGGTCGAGGTGACCTCAGGGTCGAGAATCGAGATCACGCGCGCCACCGACAGGCTCTGGCGCTTTGCGTGCGCGGGATCGCGCTTCGTCAGTCGGGAGATCTGATCGGAATACTGGGCCGGCCCGGTCACCATCGGGACCGTAGCTCGTCCCGGCGCGGAGTGCCGGGTGCCCGCTCGACGAGCCTCGAAGGCGAACCTGAAGTTCCTGATCGCGATCCACCACGAGATTGAGCACCAGATCGGGTGGCAAAGCAGCCTGCCAGAAAGATCTAATCTGTGAATCCGGAATGTCTCGTTATGGGATGGTCCGGCCGTGCTCCTGCCCCGCTTGCTCGTAAGCTGTGGGGCTTCGAGCCACGCAAGGAGCACGTCTCATGTCACGGTCTTCTTCCTCTGCCGCCATTGCCACGCTGGGCATCGATCTGGGCAAGAACAGCTTCCATCTCGTCGGCCAGGATGAGCGCGGCGCCATCGTGCTGCGGATCAAGCTCTCCCGCACGCAGCTTGCGCAGCGACTGGCGAACATCCCACCCTGCCTGATTGGCATGGAGGCCTGTGCTGGCGCCCACCCCATCGGTCGGCAACTCCGGACGCTCGGCCATGACGTGCGCCGGATCCCGGCTCAGTACGTCAAACCTTTCCTCAAGGGCCACAAGAACGATTATCGCGATGCCGAAGCCATCGCGGAGGCGGTGCAGCGGCCGACCATGTCGTTCGTGGCGATCAAGACGCCAGACCAGATGGATCTGCTCGCCCTGCACCGGGTGCGTTCACGCCTGGTCAGTCAGCGCAC
>NZ_JBFUMH010000048.1:0-35761 GCF_054049475.1 Microvirga sp. P5_D2
CCAGTGTCTGGTGCGCAGGAGCTTCCAGTGTCTGGTGCGCAGGAGCTTTTCGGGAAGCTGACTGCCTGGAACGGAATAGAGCTCGCCGGTAAGAACAATTCTTTAGTGAGCTATGGTAATATCGAGGTTCATTCAAAAGCAATTGATGTCTGGGGAAGTGGCTATAAGATCCAGACAATGGGCGATATCTCTGCCGAGGGCCTTGCAATCGGCCTTTACGGCGATGGGGGTAACTTTAGGAGCCATTTAGGAACGATCACAAGCCGCACCAATCAAGCCTTCGATATTTGGGGCGACAGCAATTCAGTATATATCCATAGAATTGGTTCCGCGGGTATTGGCTTCTTTGCAGTCGAAAATTTTGGCAATTGTAACACAATCTCCATTGAATATATCGATAAAAGCTCCGGAGGAGTTTTTATAGCTGGCGAGCATAACACGCTCTATTTTGAAAGATCCATCAAAACGGCTGGCGTAGCTGCTTTAGTCCAAGGCAATTGCAATACGATCGCCACAACGTCGTATGGAGCCGTCGCTGCGCAATTTGGCTTCCAGCTTGAAGGTACCTCAAACACCTTAACCAACATCGGTTCAGTCGACGTTTTCGATACGGCTGTTTTGATGACAGGTGATCTGAGCGCCATCAATAACAATGGCCTTCTTTCCGGCTTCCAGGCCGGTGTCTCCATCACAGGCAAGGACGCTAAGATTGAGAACCGGGGCGTGATCATGGGAGGAAAGACAGGAGTCTCGATCTCCGGGGATAACGCGAAATTCTTTAACTACTCATCCGTCAACTCTTCCGGAACAGCCGTCTCGATGAAGGGTTATAACGCGATGTTTAACAACGCTGGAACACTCCAGGGAGGCGTCGMCTTCTCAGGAGACAGTGCGGAGTTTTTCAATAACGGCGATATCACGAGTACCGAAAAGGCTTTGAGCATCATCGGTAATCACGGATATGCTAAGAGCATCGGCGCTTTGAAAGCCCTGAAAACTGCAGTTCATTTTGTAGGCAACAACAACACATTCGAGTCTATCTTCGGCACGATCCGTAGTGAGAGCGAATCGACCATCGCGGTCAAAGGCAATTACAACGAGGTGGTTCTCTCGGCCTTCACAGATGTGATTGGCTCCTTTAGCGCAACGTCGCCAGCCATTACGCTCGAGGGGCTTGAGAACCGGCTCGTCAGCAATGGCCGCATTGTCGCTACAGGAACAGCCGTTTCCATGAAAGGAATGGGAGCAAAGCTGGAGAATGGCGGCGTGATTAGAGGTGCAACAGGCCTGGTGTTTGAAGGGGGAAGCGCAATCTTCAAAGGCCTTGCCGGATCTTCCATTCATGGCGATGTCACTGCAGTCAAAATCAAAGGCACAGGAGAGCTCAACACCTTTGACCTCCAAGGGTCGATCTCAAGCCATACAGACGATGCAGTAGTGGTTGAGGGAGTGAATAACCAAGTCAATGTCGGTTCTGTGATCTCGGATCAGGGCAGGGCTTTGTATGTCAACGGAAACAACAATACGATCGAAGCATCGGGCAATGTTGACAGCTTGGCGACCACGGCAGTCTATATGTCAGGTGACGACAACAAAGTAACCCTGAATGCATCAACTGCAGGAACGAGATCCGCTGTCGAAGCGACAGGCAGCCACATTCATATCGTCAATAATGGATACATGACCGTCGCCCAATCCGATGTAGGATTGGCGGTTATTTCGATTAAAAGCGACGATGCTTATCTTCGTCTTGTGAACTCCGGTGAGATTGACGCAGGGACCGATCAGTACGCCATTCTGCAAACAGGGGTATCTGAGGAAAATCTGGAAGAAACCTCCAACAACTATGTAAATTTCGGGATCATCAAAGGATCAGTTAAGCTGGGTGATGATGACGACAGCTTCAACAATAGGGGAGAGATGATCTCGACCCGCAGCGGGAGCAGCTACATCTTGTATGATGTGGATCTCGGAGGTGGATCGGATCTTTATAAGGAAGCAGACAGCACTGTCTCTAACGGCATAAAGGTCTTCGGCGGCACCGGTAAAGATGCACTCTATGGAGAAGCTTCCAACAATGTATTCTTCGGCGGGGCCGATGACGATACGCTGAGTGGCGGCGGAGGAAATGATTTTCTGAGCGGAGGCGCGGGCATAGATGATCTTGAAGGAGGGGAAGGGGCTGATATCTTCAGCTTCGGCTCTGAAATATTCGAGCTCGGAATTCACGCTGATATCATCAAGGACTTCGAACAGGGTGAGGATCGGATCCTTCTTTCCGCCGCACATTTCGATATCTTCACGGATGCATCCGGAAATCCTCTTGAAACCCACATCTTCAACGGTGTCGGCGGTTTTGCAGAGACGACCGATCACCGTTTGCTCTACGACACCTCTACCTTCATGTTGTATTATGATGCCGATGGTATCGGCAAAGCGCATGATCGTATCCTGATCGCAGAGTTGACCCCGTCTCTCCCTTGGCTTCAGGCTTCAGATATCCTCGTGCTCTGAGGATTGTATTGGCTCCCAGCTCCATAACCGGACCTATTCAAAGTAAGAGTTTCTCACAAGAGCTGGGAGCCAATGAAATTAAGGCTCAAGCCTTCATAAGAAAGGCGTTGGGCATCTTGCGCACGCTTGCGAATCCTGATGCGCTTGGCGGATTAAGAACATCTCACGTGATCCTAGGAGAGCATCAAGCCTTTGTGCTCCGCCTTGAAAATGTTCGTGCCCCAGACCCTTGGTCTTAGCATCCGTTTGCATGTGCCCTGACAGAATGGCGGAGGCGCGCTTGTTAAGCATTCCGCATGCTCAAGCGTAAGGATGTAGCCAGGAGAGCTCCGAGGGGAGCTTGTTCAGGTGACAATGTCAATGATTGCTTGAACCATCCCATGACCATGAAGTTCTAGGATATGACAGGCTTTATAAAAGTGCAGGATTGGGCTTGAGTGCTCGTCATATGCGCTTTGATCAGTAGGGCTGGACAGGACATCGCCTGCGCCCAACAATCAAGGACAAGCAAATCCGCAAAGGGGTATCCCCAGGAAAGGCTTGTCCAGCATGGCCTCAGGAAGGACATGGATCATCGTGGCCGCGTCGGTGTGGATCGCCGGCACGCCTGCCTGGGCGCATAGCTGGTATCCGGCCTGGTGCTGCAGCGATCACGATTGCCGCGAGTTGCTGGCGGCAAGGGGCGAGATCGTCACCGAAACGGCGGAGGGCTTCCGTCTGTGGGATGGACGCTTCGTTGGGCGCGAGCACGCGAAACCCTCGCCGGATATCCGGTTTCACATCTGCGAGGAGCCTGTCACCCACGCCATCGTGTGCTTCTTCGCTCCGCAGGGCCAGTCATGAGCATGACCCGCACGCTACTTGTCCTTTGTATCCTGATGATCCCGGGCCCGCTTGCCGCTCAGTCGCAAGACCCGGCGCAGGATTTCGCGTCGCCGCCCGACCTGCCCACCATCGGCAAATGGATGCTCACGGCGCAGGACGTGCCCTCGGATTGGCTGGGCGAGATCTATCACGGCCGCCATCTGCGCGAGCCCATCAACGTCATCATCGTCGATGCGGTGGCCGTCAATGCCGCCGAGGCGAAGGCGCGGCTCATTGCGGCGGCGGCCCATGCGGGCTACGCGATCCGCCTCGGGCATTCGGCCGGCTATCAGGGCCTGATCGCCGGGCAGCTTTATGCGCAACTGCCTCAAGGGTGGGACGATGCCTTCTCCAACGAGGTGTTCGAGATCAGCAACAATCACGGCCGCATCTTCGGGCCGCATCGGTTCGACCAAGGGTTCGTGTTCACGGCAGCCTTCAGCCGCGAGGTGGTGGACCCGTTCCGCTGGCCGGGCCACCGCTTCGGCTCGTTCAACCAAGCGCGGGATGATTTCGCCGAGCGGCTCAATCGTATAACGGCTTACAAGGCTCAGGACGCCGTCGATCTCGACAACGCCATCACGGACAATCCGGAGTTGACGACAGGCGATCACGACGGGCGCGCGATGGTGTTGCGGGCGGGGCCTCAGCCCCTCACTCAGCCATGAACTTGGCGAACGCCCTCGGGTCCACGTTGCCACCGCTGATGACGATGCCGACGCGCTTGCCCTGGCAGGGCACCACACCCTGAAGGGCCGCTGCCGCCGCGAGGCAGCCGGTGGGCTCGACGATGATTTTCATGCGCTCGGCGAAGAAGCGCATGGTGTCCACCAGCATCTCGTCGCTCACCGTCACCATGTCGTGCACCAGCGCGCGGATGATGGGGAAGGTCCTCTGACCGAGACAAGCGGTCTGCGCGCCGTCGGCGATGGTCTTGGGCACCGGAATGCGCACGATGGAGCCGGTGCGGAAGGATTGCTGGCCGTCATTGCCCGCTTCAGGCTCCACGCCGTAGATTAGGCATTCCGGCGAGAGCTCCTTCGCCGCGAGTGCCGAGCCCGCGAGGAGCCCGCCGCCTCCCACGCAGACGAGCAGCATGTCGAGCGGTCCGACCTCGTCGATCAGCTCCTTCACGGCGGTGCCCTGGCCCGCGATCACGTCATCATGGTCGTAAGGCGGGATCAGCGTGAGGCCACGCTCCTCGGAGAGCTTGCGCCCGATGGCATCCCGGTCCTCGGTGTAGCGGTCGTAAAACACCACTTCGCCACCATAGCCCTTGGTGGCGGCAACCTTCATGGCCGCCGCATCGTGCGGCATGATGATGACGGTGGGCACGTTCTGGAGCCGGCCCGCATAGGCAATCGCCTGGGCGTGGTTGCCCGACGAGAAAGCTACCACACCGAGCTTCCTCGCCTCAGGACTCAGCCGCGCGATGGCATTGAAGGCGCCCCGGAACTTGAAGGCGCCGCCGCGCTGAAGGTTCTCCGCCTTGAAGAACAGCTTCGCGCCCGTGCGCTCATCGGCGGTGCGGGAGGTGAGGACGGGCGTGCGGTGGGCCACGTCCGCGATGCGCCAGGCCGCCGTGAGCACGTCGTCATAGGTGGGCAGGCCCTCGGGAACGATGGAGGGGGCAGTGGAGAACGGCTGCGTCGAAGATGTCATGGTCGATCCATCGCTGGATATGATTTCAGGTTCTGTGGACGGGATACCACTTCTGTAAATCCGTACAAGATTACACTTCGATGCGACATGCCCGGGCATGGTCTTAACCGATAATTGCAAACAGAATCCCAATTTCCCGTTTCGCCGTGCCTGTAGGGCACTTCCGTCGCACACATCTATGGCGTGACTGTGGGCTGCGCCCGCTTTCGCCCAAACGGGCAAACTTCGGAACAGCACCTCCTCTGAAGCCGTTCTGGTGAAGCGATCTCAAGAGGAGGCCCACCATGAATCTTTGGCAGATGGTGCTGTCGGATCACGCGAATATCGAAGAGCTCTGCCGTGAGGTGCTGCGGGCCAGTCCCAGCGGTCCCAACAGCCGGGCCGAGCTTTTCGCCGATCTCGAACTCGAGCTCGACCGGCATCTGAGGGCCGAGCAGAACGTGCTCTATCCCGCGCTTGCCCATGACGGGCGCACGGAATCCTATCTCGCCGAGATCGACCACGAACATCATGACATTCGCCGGCGTCTCGATGCGCTTGCCGCGCAAGCGGACAAGAACGGTCGCCACTGGTCCCTCGACTTCAAGGATTTCGCGAGCGTTATCCGCCATGCCTTCAGCCTGGAGGAGAACGGCATCCTGGTGGTCGCGCACGGAGTGCTGTCGCCGCGCGATGCGGAAAAGCTCCGCCATGCCTTCGAGCGGGAGAAGATCGCATCCTACGAGGCTGTCCGCTGGCACCTGCCCGAGGCGGTGATGCCGAGCCGCTACGGCATGCCCACGGGCATGACCTTCGGCATTCTCGCGGGCCTTCTCGCCATCGGCGGCGCGGCGGTCGCCTGGAGCATGCACAGCCGCAGCTCCGCATCTCAATCCAGCAGGCCCATGCGTCCCGCTTCGCGACGCCCCGAGCCGTTGATCCCACGCAGCAGCGGCGGACTGGAGAGACGTCGGGTCCGCATCATGCCGGTTGGAGCCGATCTCTCCCAGGAGCAGGACGATGATGCACGGCCGCAAGCAGGCGGCATGGAAAGCGCGGGCTCGGAGGAGCATTGGTTCTCCTCCGCCAATCCGCCGCGCGCGCCTTCGGGCATCGCGACGCCGCTCCAGCCGGGCGGCACCGTACCCGGTGGCGCTCCGGCCCCATCGGCTGGCGCATCGCAGGCGGACAGCCGTGAAGGTGGCGCGCTCACCCAGGACGAGCCTTAAGTCTCTTTGAGGTTCGTGCCCCAACGGCGGTGGAGAAAGCGCTCCCACGGTGAGAAAAGCAGGCGGTCGACCAGAAGGCCGATCACCACGATCACGATCATGATGCCGATCACCTGCTCCATGGCGTTGAGTTCACGCCCGTAATGGAGCAGGTGGCCGAGGCCGAAGCCGGTGAGGATGGTGACGTAGATCTCTGCGGCCATCAGCGAACGCCAGGCAAACGCCCAACCCTGCTTCATGCCGCTCACGAGAAACGGCAGCGAAGCGGGCAGGATCACCCGCGTCCATTTGTGGAATCCTTCCGAGCCCATGGTGCGCGCCGCGCGCGCGTAGATCGGCGGAATGTTGCGCGCGCCGTGATCGGTGGCGATGATCACCGACCATACGGTGCCCATGATCACCACGAACAGCATCGCGCCTTCCGTCTGCCCGAACCACACCAGCGCGAGCGGAACCCAGCAGACGCTGGGGAGCGTTTGAAGGCCGAGTGCCAGCGAGCCCACGGTATCCTCCAGCAGCTGCGACGTGCTGGTGAGAAGCCCGAGCGGCAGGCCGATGATCACGCCCGCGATGTAGCCGACGAGCAATCGCTTGAGCGTGACCCAGGTGGATTCGAGAAGCGTGCCATCGAGGAGCGCCGCCCAAATATATTCGCCCACATAGATCGGTGATGGCAGCAGAACGGGCGACCAGCGGCCGCTGCGTACGGCCAGTTCCCACACAAGCGCAATGCCTAAGAAGAACAGGAGGGCGACGGCGGTGCGCTTCATTCCGAGACGGCCCCCTTGTAGATGCCTTTGAGAGACGCGGCGACCTTCGATGTATAGCCCGCCAGCGCCGGGGAGTTGATGTCGCGCGGGCGCGGAAGATCGATCTCGAACACTTCCGCAATGCGCCCCGGCGAGGGCGACATCAGGATCACACGATCGCCCAGGCACACCGCCTCGCGGACATTGTGCGTCACGAACACGATGGTCTTGCCGCTTTCCATCCAGATACGCTGGATATCGTCATAGAGTTGATCGCGGGTGAGCGCATCGAGCGCGGCGAAAGGCTCGTCCATCAACAGCACTTGCGGATCGGGTGCGAGCGCGCGGGCAAGCGCCACGCGCTGCTTCATGCCGCCCGACAATTCATGCACATGCGCATGCTTGAACTTCGCGAGGCCCACCAACTCGAGATAATAATCGGCAATCTCGCGGCGCTCCTTGCGGCTCAGGTCGGGCCGCAGTTTCAGCCCGAACATCACGTTGCCGAAAGCATCGAGCCACGGAAACAGGGCCGATTCCTGAAACATCACAAGACGCTGCCGCCCCGGCCCTTCGACCACATGGCCGTCGGCGAGAACGCGCCCGTCATCGGGCTTTGTCAAGCCCGCGATGATGTCGAGCAGGGTGGACTTGCCGCATCCGCTGGGGCCGATGAGGCACAGGAATTCGCCTTCCGCGACGGTGAGCGAGACATTGTCCAGGGCCTGCACGACGGTGCGTGTCGGGCTGAACCATTTGGTGACGCCTTCGATGATGAGCTTGGCCTTGGGAGTGTTAACAGTGTTGTTGGGTGCCGCCTCCATCAAGGAGCCTCGATCATGCGCGACAGATCGGGCGTGTCGCGCAGGAAGCCCACCGCCTGCGCGCTCTTCATAAAGGATTGAAACGCAGAAAGCGTCGTGTCTGGCGTGATCGCCATGCGCGTCCATGAGCGCGCCACGAGTTCGGCCGGCATGTCGACCTTGAACGAGGCCTGCAATTCTTCACGCGCCAATCGCTGCGCCTCCTCCGGGTTTTTCTGAATCCACTCCGTCAATTCGCGGTGCGCGGAGACGAAGCGCTTGGCCATATCTCTATGGTCCTTCAGAAAAGCCGCGCTCGAAACAAGGATCGTGGTGATGGCTTCCTTCTCTTCCACGAGAACCTTGCCGCCCGCTTCCGATTCCAGCCGCGATACCCAAGGCTCCACGGTCCACACCGCATCGAGCTGCTTGCTCTGGAACAGCGACAATTGATCCGGATTGCTGGTGGGCACAACGTGCGCGTCGCCGCCCGTCTGCGTGATGCGCAAGCCCCCGGCGACAAGCCATGCACGAGCCGCCACATCCTGCGTGTTGCCGAATTGCGGCGTGGCGATGCGCTTGCCCTTGAAGTCCGCGGGCTTCGCCAATGTGGAATCGCCCTGCACCACAAGCGCCGAACCGCCGTTCACCGCGCCCGCGATCACGCGCACTTCATCGCCACGCGAGCGCGCATAGGCATTGAGCGCGGGATTGGGGCCCACATAGGTGAGGTCGAGCGACTTGGCGAAGATCGCCTCCATGGCGCTCGGGCCTGCATTGTAGACATACCACTCGATCTTCACGCCCGGGCCGAGCCGCTCCGCGAACCAGTTCTTGCCCTGCCGCTCCATGGCGCGCGCAACCAGCGCCTGCACATGGGTGATGTTGGGAAAATACCCGACGCGCAGGGTTATTCCTTGCGCCAAAGCGGAGCCTTGCGCTGCCAAAAGCGAAAACGCGGCAAAGAGAAATAGGCGCCATCCATGTCGCATCGTTCGATCTCCCATGTTGAGGAAAGAGGCTAAGGGATCCGATGGCAAGGTCAATGGAGGGCGGATTCATGCCCATAAAACAGGCACTTGCCGTATGCCTAAGCTTCGGCATGGGTTTGCTCTTCCCATCATGGCCGGACATGTTCCGGCCATCCACGTCTTCGGGGTAAGGGCAGCGGATGGAAACGAAGACATGGATCACAGCAGCGAAGTTCGGCATGATGGAAACGCTGCAAGAGGAGCCACGCGATGCAAAACGATGACCTCTGGCCCGAACTGCCCTATCCCGCATGGCGCGAGACCGCGCTGACCCTGCAGCTTTGGACGCAGATCGTCGGTAAGATCCGTCTGAGCCTGTCTCCCTGGCTCAATCACGGCTGGCAGGTGCCGCTCTATGTCAGCGCGCGTGGGCTGACCACATCGCCCATTCCCACTGATCGCGAGATTCTCGAAATCGAATTCGACTTCATCGCTCATCGTCTGCTGATGCGCACCAGCCGCGGCGATGAGCGTTTCCTCGCACTCAAGCCCCGTAGCGTCGCGGACTTCTACCGCGAGACATTCAAGCTGCTTCAGGAGATTGGCGTCACCGTCACCATCGACGAGAAACCGAACGAGGTAGCGGATCCCATCCGTTTCTCCGAGGATGACGTGCACGCGTCCTATGATGCGGATGCGGCGCATCGCTTCTGGCGCGCGCTGGTGCAGGTGGACCGCGTGTTCAAGCTGTTCCGCAGCGGCTTTCTCGGCAAGGTGTCGCCGGTCCATTTCTTCTGGGGCAGCTTCGATCTCGCGGTCACGCGCTTCTCAGGCCGTACCGCACCGCCCCATCCCGGCGGCGTGCCGGGCCTGCCCGACGATGTGACGCGGGAGGCCTATTCCCACGAAGTCAGCAGCGCCGGCTTCTGGCCCGGCAGCGATGCCTATCCGCACGCGGCCTTCTATTCTTATGCCTATCCCGAACCGCCGGGCTTTCGCGATGCAAGCGTCCCGGAGGGCGCGAGTTTCGACACGACGCTCGGCGAATTCATCCTGCCCTACGATGCCGTGCGCAAGGCGCAGGACCCGGATGCCATCCTGCTCGATTTCCTCAACCGCACCTACGCCGCCGCCGCCGATGATGCCAAGTGGGACCGCGCCTCGCTCGAATGCCCGATGGGAGCGCCGGGGAAGGTGAGGGCGGTGTAGTGGCTGTGAAGGCCTAGCAGTAAAGTCTATTCTTGCGCTTTGGCGGGACATGTGAGGAAATGGGGTCGGGGCGTCCTTTTGGAGGGAGGCCTGCATGCGAACCTATTTCGTATTCCAGTCCGGGGCGACGCCCGGGCTTCGCGGTTTCGCGGATGAGCCGCGCGAGGATATTCTTCCCGCCGAGTATGGCCCCTGGGTTCTCGCGCAGCAGATCGACCCGGACGAGGAATGGACGCTCGATGTCAGCCGCGCGGTCGTTGCCGCGGGCATCATCGAGAACGGCTATTATCTCGACGGTCCCCTGAACCAGCCAGCGCCCAGGCCCATCATCGAGAGCGACCGTGTGGAAGGAACGGCGGTCTATGGGCGCGACAACGCCCAGATCGGCACCATCAAGCGGCTCATCATCGAGAAAGTGAGCGGGCGAGTGCTCTATGTGGACGTGACCTTCGGCGGGTTCCTCGGCATGGGCGCGCAGCATCACACGATCCCGTGGGACATGCTGACCTACGACAGGGACATCGAGGGCTACCGCACCAACATCACGGAAGAGCAGCTGCGCGCCGCGCCGGTTTTCTCGGCCGAACATCGCAGCTGGATCGACAGACGGCGCGAGCGCGAGATGCAGGATTACTGGCAAGGTTTTCCGTGAGGTCTTCGTTGCGCTTCGAGCATTCGGGCCTGGGCGGCTGAGAGCAACGGCCCGATCTCGGCCTTTTCGCGCCCACTCGGGATTTCAGCCCTTCGTGCGAAGCCCGATAGTGCAGATGAAGCTGTCGCCGCATATCACAAACCCTTGCCTTAGAAGCTCGGCAAAAACGTTTGTTGTGGCAACGCTCACCTTGGCCAAGATCATCTCCCCCCTTGTGCTAGGGCCGTGTCTTCTTTCAGGTCTGATGCCGCGCCAGTAGGGACATTGCGAAACAACGTCGTGTCTTGGTTGGGCAAAAGAGAGATCCAATTGTACCCAATGCGGGCAGCATGAGGGTATTGAAGGATATGAAAGAAGAATGTCACACCATAGAAGGTGCAGTTTACAAACTGACAGTTCTCAATCCAGATCCCAGTCCAAATCCGTCGTCCTGCGTCCTCTAGCTGGAGGACAACTGCATCGCAGCCGAGTTGTCTGCTCCCCCCAAGATTGAAGTCTTTCCAAAAGATAATGTTAGTGGGGCCAATGATCTCGCAGCCTATGAACGTCTTGTTCCGCACGACCTTCATATCCCCAGGGACAACGAGGTCTGCGAGATTGATCCGCTGCTCTCGGAACTCTCTTGCAGCAGGATTTACCCTGTCAGTCGTCTTGGCCCACTGAGCTTGCATATTGGCTCGGACCCGCAGCTCGTGTGTTTTCGCCTTCATCAGGCCCGTCCAAGAAAGGACAAGCCAGATAAGCATAGCGAAGCTAATTCCTGTCGCGCCTATACCTGTTGCGCCCCACGCCGATACCCAATCAGTGATTGAGGCAAGATAGGCCATGCCTCCTGCCCCGACGAATATGGCAACGAGCCGTTCCCAGTTATTTGCAACTCTCTCGTAGAGCCACCAACCGAGGGAAATGCCAGGTTCAAGCTTGAGAATACGCCGAAAAGGACCAGATCCAGATGCCATAGAGGCGAGGTTAGCATTGGACATTCACGTCTGAGTAGTCCGAGTGTAGGAGCGGCGTCCGGGATACACACTTTTGTTTAGCTAGTACCCGCTTGAAAAAACTACAGAAAAATCTGAGACCCTCTCGCCATACCTAGCATCAAAGTGTTTCCCCCGTAGGGGGCTCCAGACTTCCCGGTAGCTCATGGCCAAGGCTCCCTTAGACCCTGCCCTAATGATAGTTATCCGAACTCGTCCGTGGCCTATCATATAAATCTTCGTCAATAATCTGATAGTTAGCGATCAGCTCTTCATGGAGGCTAGTGTTAGACGGCCGGACATGATGATCGGCTATGCGAGTAACGGCACTCCAGAGAAGACGTGGATGCCCGGATCAAGTCCGGGCATCACGAGGTATCCTTGGTCACGCGCGGAGAATGGCTTCTTTCTCACGCAGGACTTGGTCTCAGTTCCGCTGCGGCTTAGGTGTCGCGCCCTCTGCCAACGTGGGGAGTTCCTGCGTCATCCAGGCGACCATCTCGGCGTTCGTCCTGAGGTGTCCAGGCATCGCGACGAATGGCGCTTCTGCGTCTTGGGTCGCTGATTGGCCGTCTGCCTCGGCATCGAAGGGCTCAGCATAGGGAGCAATCTGAGCTTGTCTCCCGAACAGCAGAATGAGCAGGGACAGCATCCCAAAGGCACCGATAAGGATCGCGAGGAAGTCGAGAGTGAGGCCAGTAATCACAGCACGTCTCCAGCAGGAATCCTTAGGATAGTAGCCATCCACGCTGTTGAGTAGCTCTGAGTGATATGACGTATTCGGATATGCCCTCGACAGCGCCCGCGGCATTCACAACAAACGTTGGTGACCGAGAAAGGACCACCTCTTCGGATACTTCATGTCCCCTCAAATCCCTCCGCCACCCTCGAACCACCATTCCCGCACCTCCCAGCCATAGCCTTCCTCCTGCATGATGCGGTCGAGATGGGCTTGGAGCTCTGCTTGCAGATCGTGGATGGAGCGGGCGGGTGGTTCCTCTTCCCACGCGGCTTCCTGACGGACAGTGTCATCGCGGGTGGAATGGGCCGCCTGGCGGGCAGCGAGCTTTTCCATGTCGGTGAGGGTGCGGGTCAGGCGGGCGAGGGGCTGCAGGCCGCGTTGGGCGAGTTCGATAGGCTGGGCTTCGAGGGCCTCGGCGTGGCGCTCGGTGAGGGCCCAGAGCTTCTGGGTCACGCGCTCGCGCTGCTCGCCGATGCGGGCGGGCAGGGGCGCGCCGGGCGGGCGTCGCCAATTGTTCTCGGTGGCATAGCGAGAGACGGTGGCTGTGGCGATGCCCAGCTCCTCGCCGATGCGGGCATAGGAGCGGGTCGAGCCCTCCACGAGGTCGCGCATCCGGGCGATGCAGGCGTGGGCGAGCTTTTCGCGGATGGATCGGCTGCGGGCGCTTCGGGGCTTGATGGATCGTGGTTTGGACAAGGGCATGGCGGCGGCAATCGATTATTAGAACATAACGTGAACAGAGTAGCAGATTTGGGAAAACAGTCAAGGTTGGGGTAGGGCGATTTGGTTTTTGATGGGCCAACCCGGACTGAGTGAAACGAAGGTCCGTGGACATGTGCAGTATGGAGTGCAGATTCCCTCCCCCTTGCGGGGAGGGCTGGGATGAGGGTCGCGACTGGGTGAGCGTTTGATGGGTCTAGCACTGGTCTAACCTCTCCCGTGTGGGAGAGGTCGACGCGCGTGAGCGCGGCGGGTGAGGGAATGCCGTGTCCGGACAGGGCGGGCCCTCACCCCCTGCCCCTCTCCCACCCGGGAGAGGGGGCTTGTAGAAACCGTTATATTCACTGATGCAGCGGGCCGCTCCGACTTTGCGACCCCCGCCCTCGATCCCTCCCCGCAAGGGGAAGGGAAGAGCCTGCACCATGATCCTGTGGGCGATCCCGGATCGGCTAGTGCCGTCCGGGATGACACTTGGGGTGAGGTGCGGGATGCCTTGTGAGACGGTTGGGATGGGTTGAGGGAAGAGAGTGGCATGAGGGTTCAGAACAGGGGCGGGTTGTCCGTGGCGCGGGGGATGGTGATTGCCTTGGGCCTGCTCGTGCTCGCTGTAGCCGGGATTTTGGCGGAGATCGCGATCTATTCGACACGCTCCAACGCCGGGAACGCGGATGCGGCTATCGTGCTGGGGGCTGCGGTTTATACGGACAGGCCGTCGCCGGTGTTCGAGGAGCGGATCCGGCACGGGGTTGCGCTCTACAAGGGTGGCCAAGTGCAGCGTCTCGTGATGACCGGCGGGCGTGGGCCGGGTGACAGGCTGTCCGAGGCCGAGGCGGCGCGGGACTGGGCGGTCGCGCAAGGCGTGCCGCCGGAGGCGATTGTGCTGGAGGATGCCTCACGCACCACGCAGGAGAACTTGAGCCTCGCGTTGCCGCTGCTGCGGAAGCATGGGGTGGGGCGGGTTCTGATCGTGAGCGATCCGCTTCATATGCGCCGGGCGATGGTGATTGCCGAAAGGCTCGGGATCGAGGCCCAGCCTTCGCCGACGCCAACGAGCCGGTATGTCGGCTGGGCGAGCTGGTTCGGGTTTCTTGTCCGGGAGGGGTATTACCTCACCCGGTGCCGCGTGACCGGGCGGTGCTGAGAAGGATTTTATGCTTATTTTGCAATAGTTTACAGGATGTTTCAGGGCGCCTGCTTGGAACGTTTCATCACCGTTCCAGCGGGGACCGATGACAATTCATCATTTGTGCTGATGGCTCATCGGGCGTAACGGTGTGATGAATCAAGCCTGATGGAAACGCCATGACCCACGCCAGCACCGCCATGCCCGTGCCTGAGATGAAGCGGTTCGATACGAGCACGCTCGGGCTCTATGTCGCCACCGTGTTCCTGTGGGGCGTGAGCTGGATCGCAATCCGCGCGCAGCTCGGGGTCGTGGCGCCGGAAATGTCCGTGCTGTGGCGCTTCGCGCTGGCGGCCGTGCTCATGTGGGGCTGGGTGCTCGCCACGGGGCATCAGGTGCGCTTCGGGCTCGGCGACCACCTGCGCTTCATGGCGGTGGGGTGCTGCCTGTTCTCGTTCAACTTCATCTCGTTCTATTACGGCGGATTGAGCGTGCCATCGGGGCTGCTCTCGGTGGTGTTCTCGCTGGCCTCCGTGTTCAATCTTGTGCTCGGCTTCGTCGTGTTCCGGCAGAAGGTGGAGCCGCGCGTGGCCCTCGGCGGGCTCATCGGCGTGACCGGGATCGGGCTTCTGTTCTGGCCGGAAATCACGGGCGCGGGCTTCAATGCCGCCGCGCTGAAAGGCCTGGGGCTTTGCACGCTCGGCACCCTGTTCTTCTGCTCGGGCAACATGGTCTCAACCGTGGTGCAGAAGCGGGGCGTGCCGCTGTTGTCCGCCACCGCCTGGGGCATGACCTATGGCTGCGTGGTGCTGGTGGCCATCAACCTTCTGCGCGGCAACGCCTTCACCATCGAGCCGACGCTGAAATATGTGGGCTCGCTCGTCTATCTCGCCATCGGCGCATCGGTGCTGGCGTTCATGTCCTACCTCACGCTGCTGCGGCGTCTCGGCGCCGCGCGGGCGGGCTATGCGACAGTGCTGTTTCCCATCGTGGCGCTGACCGTCTCGACCGTGTTCGAGGGGTATCAGTGGACGCTGCTTGCCGCCATCGGCGTCGTGCTGGCGCTGATCGGAAACGTGCTGGTGCTGCGCAAGCCCGCCGCGAAATAGGCGTTACTCGGCGGCGGCCGGCATCGTGCGGGTCGAGCCCAGATTGTCCAGCGACTGCTTGATGTGGAAGCCTAGAGCGTCCGCCAGAGGGTTCTCCTCGCCGCGCGAGCGGATCAGGCCGATCTTGCACGAGGGCAGGGCGGGGAAACCGTCCGAGGGCCCAAGAATCCGCATGCCGGGGCGCACGGCGCTTTCCGGCAGGACTGAGACCGCAAGGCCCGCCATCACCGCAGCACCCACGGCCGTGGAATGCCAGCTCACATAGGCGACGCGGAAGGCGCGGCTCGCGCTCTCCAGGGCCTCGGTGGCGGAGTGCCGCCAGTCGCAGCTCGGGCGGCCGAGCGCCAGTGGAATCGGGCTTTCCTCATGCACCCCATGGCGCGCGGACGTCACCCAGAGCAGCTGCTCGATGCGCACGATCTCGGACGGGCCGCGCCGGTCCACATGGGTGATGATCGCGAGGTCGAGATCGCCGTGCTGCACGCGCTCGATCAGGTTCGGCGTCGGCTCGCACATCACCGTCACCTCGGCCTTCGGATTCGAGCGCGAAAAGCGCGCCAGGATCTCCGGCAGGTAGCGGTCGGCATAATCGTCGGGCAGCCCTAAGCGCACACGGCCGGTGAGCTCGTGCTCGTTGAAGGAGGCCATGCATTCCGTGTTCAGCCGCACGATCCGGCGCGCGTAATCCAGAAGCCGCTCGCCCTCGTCGGTGAGCTTCGACAGCCGCCCGTCACGCTCGAAGATCGTCTTGCCGACCCGGTCCTCCAGGCGCTTCATCTGCATCGACACCGCACTCTGCGTCTTGTGCACGATCTCCGCCGCGCGGGTGAACGACCCCGTATCCGCAATCGCCACGAACGTCCGGAGCTGGTCGATATCGAGCAGGTGCATGGCCCTGTTTCCCCATCATCAATTTCACTGATGATACATATCTCAAACAATCGCTTCAAGTGATGAAACGTTCCATGCTATACATTCCAACAGAAAATTTCATTAGCATTTTCAGATAGTTAAGCGCCAAATGGGCTTTATTTCCTGAATTTCCTGCGATTTTTTTCGCTGCGAACAGACCGCCTGTTTGCAGAGCTGATGGATCGGAACGAGAGCAAAGGAGACCCGCTATGACCCGGTCTGCAAAGATGACGATGACTTCTCCCGGATTGGCCTTCCTGGCTCAATTCACCCGTCAGCTCGTCGCTCTCGTAAAAGCTTTCAAGGATCGCCGAGAGGTCATGAACTTGGCCGAGTTCGACGACAGGATGCTCAGCGATATCGGCCTGACCCGCAGTGACGTGAGCAGTGCGCTTGCGGAGCCGCTTCATCTCAATCCGTCGTGGGTGTTGGTTCGATGCGTCGATCAGCGAGCGCGAACGGACCGGACGACCGATCATGCGCGGAAGGTCCGACTTGCGGTTCCGCTCGTGAAGAGGGCGGCCTAGAGCATTTTTCGGCGAAGTGGATCCGGTTCGCCGTCAAAAAATGCGGCTCAAAAAAGAAGAGAGATGATTCCACGCAAGTGGAAACAGCTCTAGGGCTTCTTCGAGTCGACCTTCCAGGCATCCTCCAGAATCGATTGAAGGGACGTGAGATACTGCATCTGCATCTCATGTCCCTTTTCCATCATGTCCTGTAATGATGCTGATTGCTGCGGAGGTGGCTCAGGCGGCTTCTGGGCAGGGGCTATCTGGAGAAAGGCCGCCATCACGTCCTGAAAGGGGTTGGCGGGCGTCGTTGGTTCCGATGCGGCAGGCTTCACCCATGCTCCCCACAACTCGGCCCAGGGATTGACGAAAGTAGGCTGTGCCTTCTCCTCGGGAGGCGTGAAGGGCTGCGCCATCTGTGAATGCGCCTTCATCCATTGCGCCACTCCCCCGGCGAAAATTCCGGCGAGGACCGGCAGGACCTGCTGCATCGTGTCGGCGCCGATCCCGGCATAGGCTGCCGCCTGGTGTGCCACGCGCCGACTTGCCTCGTCGGATCCGAAGAGCTGGTCGAGAAGGACGCGCCCTTCCTTCTGGGCCTGAGGAAAGAAAGAAGCACCGGGCGCCTGCCAGAACGTCTGGTAGCCGCCGCTCATCAGGGATTGGAGAACCCGGGCAGCATCGGGCGAGGTCATGGCGTGCTGAAGGCCCATCATGAAGGCCGGCATGAAAGCCGCCATCGCCTTCTGCTGCTGATCGCCCGAAAGATTAAACTGCCGGGAGAGAGCATCGAAGCCTGCATTGGCCTGGGCTTGGCGCATCAGATCGAACCAGTTGAGCATGGCGGACTCCTTCAAGGCGGATCTCTCTTCGCCCCGGCTCACGGAGCAGGAACAGCTTGCCTCTCCAAACGGCGGATTGTCCAGAAGGCAGTGATGATAGCGGCGATGCCGAAGGCGATAGAGCCTGCGCCGATGCCGATGATGGCGCCTTTGGGGCCAGCGACATGGGCGCCGTAATAGGCGAAGGGAATCATGCCAAGCGTGGCGCGCCCCCAGTTGAAGAACGTGGACAGGAGCGGATAGCCGAGATTGTTGAAGGAGGCGTTGGCCACTAGGACCAAGCCGATGAAGAACCAGATGAAGCCGCTGAGCTGGCAGAAGAATCGCACGAGCTCCGCAGTCGTCGGGGGCGCATTGAAGGCGATGACGATGGGCACCTGCAGCAGGAACAGCAGCAGCCACATCGCGAAGATATAGATGACGATGAAGATCAGCGCGTCTCGGAGGGTCTGCGTCATGCGATCGTAACGGTGCGCGCCCCAGTTCTGTCCGAGAACGGGGCCGATGGCGCCGGCCAGGGCGAAGAGGCCGGCGAATGCCACGGGCGTCACACGGTCGATGATGGCGGATGCCGCGATCACCTCATCGCCGAACTTCGACAGGATGCCGGTGAAGAACCCGTTGGAAACGGGCGCGGCGATATTCGTCAGAATGGCCGGAACCGCGATGGCGAAGAAGGGCCGCGCATCGCCGATGACGGATGCCAGGGTCGGGCGGGCGAGAAGGCGGTGCGAGCCGACGAGAAAACGGTAGCCAACATAGAGATAGGCGAGGCGGGCGATGTTGATGGTGATCGCCGCGCCATTGGCTTTGAGGCCGAGGCCAAAGATCAGGATCGGATCGAGGAGAACCGTGACGATTGCCACGGAGAGCGTGGCGTACATGCTGCGCTTGGCGTCGCCCGCGGCCCGCAGCACGGTGGAGAACGCCATGCCGAAAGCCATCAGCACATTGGTCGGCAAAGCGATCCAGAGAAAGTGCAGGGCGACCTCATGCGCCAGCGCGCTTGCACCCATCGCGCCGAGGATCAGGGGCAGTAGCGGCAAGGCAATGGCGCTCACCGCAGCGGCTACAAGCGCCATCAAGATGCTGCCCGAGGTCGCGAGCCTCCGCGCATCGTCATAGTGACGTGCGCCCAACGCGCGCGACACGAGCGCGCCGATGGGGATCATCAGCCCGACATTGATCGATACCGAGAAGAACATCACGACCGTGGCGAAGCCGACACCGGCGGTCAGGCTCGGATCGTGGAGCCAGGAAATGTAGAGCAGCGAAACCAGATCGACGATAAAGATGGCGATCAGGCCCGCCGCACCCGTTCCCGTCATCACGAGAACGTGGCGCATGGTCGATCCGGTGACGAAGACCGGTGTCGTCGCGCCCGTGTCGGACAAAGCCTTTTCGGGCGACGTGGCGTCCATCAGAGAACCTCTTCGCCCAGGATGTCGCGCGTCTCCGGGCTGAGCGCCTTGGCGCGGCTGGTGGGCGAGGTGAGGGGCTCGGGCGTGATCTTGGCGCCGACGACGAGCTCCGCACCGTCCATGGTGCCGCCTTCCTTCTGGAGCACGAGGCGTGCGATGTCGCGTTTGCGTACATCCTGTGCGGAGGCTGCAGCGATGTCCGGATCCGTACCGAGTTCTTCAAGTGCCGCCCGTCCGAACACGATGGCGGATTCAAAGGCCTCGCGCAGCTGGTAATCCACGTCGAGATTCAGCAGGCGGACCGCGTGAATGCGGTCATAGGCCCGCACGAAACTTCGGGCCTGCCTGAAGTTTCCATGAATGATCTCGGTGATCCGCTCGGTCGTTTCCGGATCGTCCGTGCAGACGCAGATCATCTCGGCTTTCTCTGCGCCCGCCGCGCGCAATACGTCGAGGCGGGTTCCATCGCCGTAATAGATCTTGAGCCCGAAGCGGGCCGCATCGCGAACGCGCTCGACATTCGTGTCGATGACGGTCGCGTTGATGTTTTGCGACAGCAGGACCTGATTGACGATCTGTCCGAACCGCCCGAACCCGATGACCAGCACGCGGCTCGACTCGTCGTTCTCGTGGCTCGGCAGGCCATCGAGATCCGGCGCCATCGCTGTTTCGGGGCGTGAGCGCAGAGCCTTTTCGAGCAGGGTCGAGAGCATGGGGCCGAGCAGCATCGTAATGGCGGCAAGCGCCGTCACGGGCTGCGCCTCGCTGGCGGTCATGAGGCCCAAGCCCGTTGCAACAGGCAGGAGGACGAAAGCGAATTCACCCGCCGTGCACAACAGGGCGCCGGAGCGCAGGCCGTCGCGCCATGAGGAGCCGAAGATCCGCGAGAGCACGGTGATCAACGCCGTTTTGAGAACGATCACGGCGGGCGCGGCAATGGCGAGCAGCACCCATTGCTGTTGCACGAGGGCGAGGTCGATGGACATGCCCACGCTCATGAAGAACAAGCCCAGCAGCATGCCGCGGAACGGCTCGATATCCGCCTCCAGCTGATGGCGAAAGTTCGACTCGGCGAGCAGCAATCCGGCGAGGAAGGCGCCCATGGCCATGGACAGGCCGACTTCCTGCATGAGTAGGGCTGCACCGAGCACGACGAGAAGGGCGGAAGCGGTCATGACCTCCCGCGCGCCCGTCCTGGCGAGGATGCGGAAGAACGGGTTCAGGCCGTAACGGCCGATCACGATCACGAGGCCGATGGCGCCGAGGGTCTCCGCCACCGTGATGAGGCGATCGGAAAGGGATGCATGCTCCACCGCGGCGCCGGAAGCGAGAAGCGGCAGAATGGCGAGGACGGGTACGACCGACAGGTCCTGGAACAGGAGGATTGCAAACGAGCGCTGCCCGTAGCCGGTCTGCAGATCGTTGCGTTCCCCGAGCATCTGAAGGGCGATGGCTGTGGCCGAGAGCGCGACCGCGATTCCCGTGACAAAGGCAGCGTTCGGAGAAAACCCCATCGCAAGCGCCGCGCCGCCAAGGCAGATGGTCGTCAGCGCAAGCTGGGCGAAGCCCAATCCGAAGATGTCGCGCTTCATTGACCAGAGGTGGGATATCTTGAGCTCGAGCCCGATGACGAAGAGCAGGAGCACGACACCGAGTTCCGCGACCGTCGCGATGGTCTCCGGATCGCCGACAAGGCCGAGGACGGAGGGGCCGATGACGACGCCCGCCGCCAGGTAGCCTAAGACCGCGCTGAGGCCCAGAAGGCGGAACACGGGCACGGCAACGACGGCCGCCCCGCAGAAGATCAGGACAGGTGGGAGAAAGCTGACGTGGGAAGCTGCGGTTGCCATCGAGCGTCTGTAAAACGGGTGGGCAGATCACCCTTTCTATGAGGTCTTGGACGCCAGGGCGAGCCCCCTCGCGAGTAAGCTGGGCAGAAATGTCCGTTACGTCACACTGGAACCTGAGCCGGACCCGCGAATTACCGTCGCTCCCGCTTGACAGGAGGGGCTTCCTCTCGCCACATCGCCCCATCATGACGAAGCCGCCCCTCGATATTCTCCTCTGTGCCCCGCGCGGCTTCTGCGCGGGCGTCGTTCGCGCCATCGACGCGGTGGAGAAGGCATTGGCGATCCACGGTGCGCCGGTCTACGTGCGGCACGAGATCGTCCATAACAAATACGTGGTGGAGAACCTGAAGCGGAAGGGCGCCGTCTTCGTGCGGGAACTCGACGAGATCCCGGATACGGAAGCCCCGGTGATCTTTTCCGCCCACGGGGTGCCCAAGTCGGTCCCCGAGGCCGCCGAAGCCCGCAAGTTCTTCGCTATCGACGCCACATGCCCCCTGGTGACCAAAGTCCACCGGGAGGCCCAGGTGCACCACAAGCGGGGCCGCCACATCATTCTCATCGGCCATGTGGGCCATCCTGAAGTCATCGGCACCATGGGCCAGCTGCCCGAGGGCGCCGTGACCTTGGTCGAGACGGTGGACGATATCGCGAGGCTCCAGCCTGCCGACCCCGACAATCTGGCTTTCGTTACGCAGACCACCCTGTCCGTCGATGACACCCAGGATATGGTCGATGCCCTGAAGGCGCGCTTCCCGAGCATCGTCGGTCCTCACAAGGAGGACATCTGCTACGCGACCACCAACCGCCAGGGCGCGGTGAAACGCGTGGCGCCGATGGTCGATGCCATGATCGTGGTGGGGTCTCCCAACTCCTCCAATTCCCAGCGCCTGCGCGAGGTCGCGGAGCGGGAAGGGTGCCCGCTGGTCCGCCTCATCCTGCGGGCCGATGACATCGACTGGTCCCTGTTCGGGAACATCCGCCGCCTCGGCATCACGGCTGGCGCCTCGGCGCCCGAGATCCTGGTGGAGGAAATCATCGACGCCTTCGCCGAGCGCTACGAAGTCTCGGTGGAGAGTGTGTCGACGGCGGATGAGAGTGTGTTCTTTCCTCTGCCGCGCGAGTTGCGTGAGCARGCGGCGGAGTAAGCGGTGGCAGTCTATACGGAAGTCAATGACGAGGAGCTTTCCAGCTTTCTTGCCACCTATGATATCGGCACGGTCCTGTCCTACAAGGGCATCGCCGAGGGCGTGGAGAACACGAACTATTTCCTCCACACCACGGAAGGGTCCTACATCCTGACGCTCTACGAGAAGCGGGTGCGGGAGGCCGATCTGCCGTTCTTTCTCGGCCTCATGCAGCACCTCGCCAACAAGGGGCTGAACTGTCCTCTGCCGGTCAACAACCGCGACGGGCAGGCGCTTGGGCGGGTTGCAGGGCGTCCTGCCGTCATCATCACCTTCCTCGAAGGCATCGCCGTCCGCCGTCCGACCGCCCAGCATTGCGGTTCCCTGGGCGCGGCCCTGGCCAAGCTTCACCTGGCGGGCCGGGACTTCGCCATGAATCGGCCGAACGCGCTGTCCATGGATGCCTGGGCGCCGCTTTTTGCTCAAGCCGAGGCGCAGGCGGATACGGTCCTGCAGGGCCTTGCGGAACGGACCCGGAGGGAGCTGGCCTTCCTTCAGGATGCTTGGCCGAAGGACCTGCCCTCCGGCATCATCCATGCGGATCTTTTTACTGACAACGTGTTCTTCATCGGCTCCGAGGTATCCGGCCTCATCGACTTCTATTTCGCCTGCACGGATTCCTTCGCCTACGACGTCGCCATCTGCCTCAATGCCTGGTGCTTCGAGCAGGATGCGTCCTTCAACCTGACGAAGGCGAAGGCATTGCTGGCGGGCTACCAATCCGTTCGACCACTGACCGCTCAGGAGATCGAGGTGCTGCCCGTGCTGTGCCGTGGCTCCGCCATGCGCTTCATGCTGACCCGGCTCGTGGACTGGCTCAACGTGCCTCCGGGCGCGCTCGTGAAGCCGAAGGACCCGCTCGAATACGACCGCAAGCTTCACTTCCACCGGCACGTGAAGCATGCCCGCGAATATGGACTTGAGGCATGAGCGGAACCGAACGCGTCCTGATCTATACGGATGGTGCCTGCTCGGGCAATCCTGGCCCCGGCGGCTGGGGTGCGATCCTGTTCTTCAAGGGCAGTGAGAAGGAGGTTTCCGGCGGGGAGGCTCACACCACCAATAACCGCATGGAACTCCAAGCTGCCATCGAGGGGCTGAATGCCCTCAAGCGCCCTTGCGCCATCGACCTGTTCACAGATTCCCAATATGTGCGCCAGGGCATTACGCAATGGATGCACAACTGGAAGCGGCGCGGCTGGCGCACCGCCGACAACAAGCCGGTGAAGAACGAGGATCTGTGGCGCGCGCTCGACGAGGCCGCGTCCAGGCACGATGTCGCCTGGCATTGGGTGAAGGGGCACGCGGACGATCCCACGAATATCCGCGTCGATGCCCTGGCGGTAGCCGCCATGCAGCCCTTCAAGAAACGGGGTGGGCGACCGCTGCTCGCGACGGAGTGAGCAGCGGTCGCCTCATCATCTCTTAGAGATCCTTCAGCAGGTTCTCAGCTCCGGAGATCTGAGCCTTTGAGGGCGTATCTTCCACATTGAGAGTCTTCACGACGCCATCCTCGACCACCATCGAGTAGCGCTGTGAGCGGGTGCCGAGGCCGAAGCCCGAGCCGTCCATGGTCAGCTTAATCGCTTTGGCGAAATCGGCATTGCCGTCGGACAGGAACTCGATGCCTTCCGCGCCGGCCGACTTCGACCAGGCATCCATGACGAACACGTCGTTGACGGCGGTCACGAGAATGGAATCCACGCCCTTCGCCTTGATCTCATCCGCCTTCTGCACGTAGCCGGGCAGATGGTTGCGGTGGCAGGTGGGAGTGAAGGCGCCCGGAACGGCCACGAGCACTACTTTGCGGTCCTTGAAGAGATCGTCCGTCGTCTTGGCCACCGGTCCGTCCGGTGTCATGACACGGAACGTAACCTGGGGGAGGCGGTCTCCAACCTGAATAGACATAGGCAAGTCTCCAAAACTGCACGAGGATGAACCCTCCTAGCGCGGCTTGCCATTCCCGTCGAGGCTCACTTCCGTCTCAACTGCCTTGTCCCCCGCAACGAGTGTCAGGCGTAAGGGCACAGGCCCGGCATCCTTCGGCTTTTCCTCGATTGTGACGGTGAATCCGTTATCTGCATCGGGCGTGGAGGCGGACAGATACCAGTTGTCCGGCCCTTCGGCGAAAAGCGACGGCTTCGTGCCGGCGGGAACCCGCACCTTGACCGCCAACGCAGGCTTGTCCGCCTGCTCCTTCGCCGCTACCGCCACCACTGACAGATCGCCTTGCGCTCCCAAGGACTGAAGCCGGGGTACGCGCGCCTGGAACTGCTCGATGCTGGCGCGATCCATGCCCGGATCGCAAAGCAGCAGGCTCAGCTCAGCATTGGCCGGAATGCAGATGTCCTTGCAGATCCCGTAATCGACGGCGAGGGCAAGCTTGATCGGTTTGTCGGCCTGCTCCGGCTTCATCACAACCGGCAGAATGACTTTTCGACCATAGACATAGGCGACGCCGGCAGCGTCCTCATGACGCTTCGGGGCGGGCCACTGGATGTCGATGGAGGCGACGTTCTCCGAGCCGGACCAGTCGAACCGAGGCGGCAGGCCGGACTCGCCGGGGTTGCGCCAATAGGTCTTGAACCCCTGGTCGAGGGTGAACTCGATCCCCGCCAGCCATACATCGCCCTGCTTGCCGCCGGACAAGAGACGGACCTGAGAGTGGAACCCCTTGGCGCCGCTCGGGGAGGAGAGGGGCTGTGCGGTTGCCGAAAAAACGGTCAGGATCAGGAAAAAGGCCGCTGAAATGGTACGAAACATGATTGCCATGGAACTGACGCCTCCCTGAGGCGCTTCACTTATGCGTTTTATGGTCGGGTCTGCCATCCACGATCCCGTGATCGGGTTGCTGGCCCAGCAAGGCAGATTTCGACAGATGAGCTTTCAATATTCTTACCCCGGTGATGGATCCCCTTATCTCGACGGGCAGCTTCTCGTAGCCATGCCCGGCATGGCGGACGAACGGTTTGCCCGGGCGGTCATTTATGTCTGCGCCCACTCGCCGGAAGGGGCCATGGGGATCATCCTCAATCGCCCGGCCGCCAACGTGACTATGCCTGATCTTCTGGTTCAGCTCGAGATCGTTCCCGAAATGGAGCGCATCCATTTGCCCGAGAAGGTCAATCGGATGCCCGTGCTGATGGGCGGCCCGGTCGAGACGAGCCGCGGTTTCGTTCTCCATACGCCCGATTTCCATCTCTCCCAATCCACCCTGCCGATCGATGATGGGGTGTGCCTGACCGCCACCGTCGATATCCTGCGGGCGATTGCCCGGGGTCAGGGCCCGCAGAATGCCGTTCTGGCGCTGGGCTATGCGGGCTGGGGCGCAGGCCAATTGGAGCTCGAGCTTCAGGCCAATGGCTGGCTGAACTGCCCGGCCAATGCGGAGCTGATCTTCGACACCGCCGTCGAGATCCGCTACGAGATGGCCTTGCGCGGGATCGGGATCGAGCCTGCCATGCTGTCCATGGAAGCCGGCCACGCCTGACGGCTGCCTCTAGGCCGCTTCCGTGGCTGCACCCACGAGCTGGCGGGCCTGGAGCACGGACATCGGCTCGCCGAAGACTGGGCCCTGCGCATATTCGCAGCCGAGCTGATACAGCTCGATGGCTTCCGACTCGCTCTCCGCGCCCTCCGCAACGATCTCCATGCCGAGCTCATGCGCCATCTTGACGATGGAGCGCAGGATGACCGGCTTGCCCGCAGCCATCTGGCGAACGAAGGACTCGTCTACCTTCAGCGTGTCGAACGGAAAGCGCAGGAGGTAGGAGAGGGCGGAATAGCCCGTGCCGAAATCGTCGAGCGACAGGCCGGCACCGAGATCCCGCAGGCGTGTGAGCATCTGGGCCGAATATTCCGGATTCTCCATCACGAGACTTTCCGTCATCTCGATCTTGAGCGAGCGGGGCAGAACCCGCGTCCGCGCGATGATGGTTTTCACGTCCTGCAAGAGATCATGGCGCAGGAGGTGCTGGCTCGACATGTTGACGCTGGCGAAGATCGGCGGTTCAACTTCGAGCGCGCCCTGCCAGACCGCCAGTTCGCGAGCGGTCTGTTCGAGCAGGAACCCGCTGAGCTTGACGATGAGACCCGTCTCCTCGGCGATGGACATGAAGTCCTCGGGGCCGATGCGGCCGAGGCGGGGATGATCCCAGCGCAGCATGGATTCGAAGCCCGCGATCGTCCTGTCCTCAAGGCGGACGATGGGCTTGAACAGCACCTTCATCTCGTTGCGCTCAAGAGCGTGGCGCAGGTCGGTTTCCATCGTGAAATGGTCGCTGCGATCCGAGCGCATGGTGGGGCGGAACACCTCGATGCGATCACCGCCATGGCGCCGCGCATGGGCCATGGCGATCTCGGCGTTGCGCAATACTTCCTCGCGCCGCGCCGCGATCTGCGGATCGTGCAGGGCAATGCCGATGGAGGCGGTAAGGAAGATCTCGCGCTCGGCATAGGTGACAGGTGTCGTGACGATGCGGCGGACCATGTCGGCGAAGGCGATGATGCGGTCGGGCTCGCGCTCGGAGAGCAGGATGATCGCGAATTCATCGCCCGAAATGCGCGCCAGCGTATCCTGGGGTTTAAGCAGGCGGCCGAGGCGGCGGGAGAGCGTGAGCAGGATCGAGTCCCCGGCGGCATAGCCGGATTGCTCGTTGATTTCCTTGAACTTGTCGAGATCGATCACGAGCACCGTCGGGCGCAGGGAATCGTCCTGGCTTGCGAAGGTCAGAGCCGCTTCGAGGCGGTCATAGAACAGCTGGCGGTTCGGCAGGCTGGTCAGGTTGTCATGCACCGCGTCGTGCAGCAGGCGCTCCTCGGCGTTCTTGCTGCTCGTGACGTCGGACAACGTGCCCACGATGCGGATCACCTCGCCATCGGAGCCGATGACCGGACGCGCCTTCAGGCGATACCAGTGATGCGCGTTGGAGTACGAGCGCAGGCGGAAATCCTGGATCAGGCGGCCGCGGCGATGCTCAATGACGGTATCGAGGGCAAGGCGGTAGCGATCCTTGTCGAAGGGATGGATCAAGTCGAGCCAAGCGGATGCGGGGCCTTCCAGCGCGCCGCGCTTCAGGCCGAGCTGATGCTCCACCTCAGGGCTGACGAAAATGTTGTCGGCCACCACGTCCCAATCGAACACGATGTCGCCGGCACCCGCAAGAGCGAGCGCACGGCGCTCCGTGTCGTTCATGAAACCGCGCGCGAATCCGCCGCCCGCGAAGGCGTGCTGCATCACCGTGAAGCCGATGAGCATGACGATCAGCACGAGGCCGCCGACGAGGGCCGAGGGCACGATGTCCGACAGAAGATGCCCGACGATTGTGAAACTCGCCGCAACCACCCAGGCGATCAGCAGAAGCCAAGTGGGCACGAGCATGATCGCGCGGTCATAGCCGTGCGTCGCCAAGTGGATCACGAGGATGAAGCCGATACCGGCGACCGCCGCGATGGACATGCGCGCCACACCCGCCGCGACCGGCGCGTCGATGATCGCAAGGCCGATGAGCGCGCCGAGGAAGGCGAGCCAAAAAGCAGTCACATGGCTGTAGCGCACATGCCAGCGATTGAGGTTGAGATAGGCGAACAGGAACACCAGAAGCGTTGCCGCGAGTACCGCCTCGGCACCGGCGCGGTAGATCTGCTCCGTGGTTTCGGAAATGGGGAAGACGCGCTGGAAGAAGCCGAAATCGATGCAGGCATAGGCCAGCACGGCCCAGGCCAAGGCAGCTGCCGCCGGAAAGATCAGGGCACCCTTGACCACGAAGACGATGGTGAGGAATAGGGCCATCAGGCCCGCGATGCCGATGATGATGCCCTTGTAGAGGGTTAGCCCGTTCACGCGTTCCTTGTAGGCATCCGCGTCCCACAAATGCAGCTGAGGCAGGTTGTCGGTGCGAAGCTCCGCCACGAAGGTAACGGTGGTGCCGGGATCGAGGGTGATCAGGAACACGTCCGCATCGGGACTGTCGTCCCGCTCCGGCCGGATGCCCTGGCTCGCCGTAACCGCCGCGATGCGCGAGGAGCCAAGATCGGGCCAGAGAACGCCGGAGCCGGTGAGCCGGAAATGGGGAGCGACAAGAAGGCGGTCCACCTGCTCATCGGTATCGTTGGTGAGCGCGAAGACGATCCAATCCGGGCGGGTGCCGGATTCGCGCGCCTTCACCGCGATGCGGCGCACGATGCCGTCGCGGCCGGGCGCGGTGGAAATGCGGATCTCGTCCCCATCCGACTTGTAGCGCTCGATGGCGGGCGTGAGGTCGATCGCCTTCACCTTGGGATCGACGCGAACGGATTCCACCGCCCAGCCGCTCGATGGCCAGATGAGACCTAGAAATGCCGCCAGAAGGAGGGCTATGGCGAAAGATACGATCCGCAACGCTTCGGTTCTTTCGTCCGGTCCAAAACTGTGAAGCTGGATTGGTACCGGTCAGGGAGCCTGAGAGCAAGGCGAAGCCGGGATCCGGCCTGACTTGTCCGCAGGACTCATTTGTTATCGTTAACCACGCGCATGGAACCTGTTTGCGGCGGGATTGAGGTGAACCGAACATGACCTAAGGTCATGCGGCCCGATCATCCGCGCAGGCCGGTGATGATCTTGTCCAGGGAAGGAAGACCCTTGATGGGGCCGATGGCCGCCACGGTGGGCTGTCCCTCCAGCAGCATGCGTCCCGCGGCGCGCACATCGTTCTCGTTGAGGGCATCCACTTTCTTGACGATCTCGTCGCTTCCGACGATCCGGCCCCAGGAGAGGAGCTGGCGCGCTACGCGCTCGATGCGCCCGCCGGGCGTCTCGAGGGCCGTCAGCAGGGCCACTTTCATCTGCGCCTTGGCGCGGATCATCTCGATCTCGCTGATGTCCTGCGTCGCCTGGCGCATGCAGGCAAGCGTCACTTCCATCAGATTCTTGACATCGGAGCCCGCCGTACCGGCGCCGATGCCGAACAACCCGCAATCGGAGAAGGGCCAGTGGAAGGAATCGATGGAATAGGCGAGGCCCCGTGTCTCCCGGACCTCATGCCACAGGCGGGAGGTCAGGCCGCCGCCGAGGATATGGGCGAAGAGGTGCGCGCCGTAATAGCCCGGATCCTTGAACGAGAGGCCCGGCAGTCCGAGCACGATATTGGCCTGTTCGAGCTTGCGCGCGATCCGCCTTTCGCCGCCCGTATAGGCGCCGGATTGCGGGGGCGCGATATCGGCGGCAGGCATCGATCCGAACAGCCGCTCGGCCGCATCGACGATCTGCGCGTGATCCACATCGCCCGCAGCCGCCAGCACCATCTTGGCCGGAATGTACTCGCGCGCCATGAACGCGCGGATCGTGGTCGCGTCGAAGCTCTTGATGGTGTCCGGCGTTCCGAGGATCGGGCGACCCACGGGCTGCCCGCTGAACGCGGTTTCCATGAACGCGTCGTAGATCAGATCGTCCGGCGTATCCTCGACGGCGGCGTATTCCTGCAGGATCACGCCTTTCTCGCGGGCAAGCTCGGCATCGTCGAACGCCGAGTTGATGAGAATGTCGCCGAGCACATCCAGCGCAACGTCCACGTTCTCGCCTAACACGCGCGCCGTGTAGCTCGTGTACTCGACGCTCGTCGCGGCATTGATGTCGCCGCCGACATTCTCGATGTCTTCGGCGATCTGCCGCGCGGAGCGGCGCGCGGTTCCCTTGAAGGCCATGTGCTCGATGAGATGCGAGAGACCATGTTCATGGGCCTGCTCGTGCCGCGAGCCTGTGCCGACCCACACGCCAAGCGTCGCGGTGGCGATTTCCGGCATGCGCTCGGTGGCAACCGTGAGGCCGTTGGAGAGCCTTGTGATATCGACCCGCTTCTCGCGAACGAAGTGCTCGTTCATGCAGCAGCGCCTTTGACGGCCCGGGCGCGCTCGCGGATGAAGCGCTCGACCGCAGCCTGATCGTTGGGAAGAACCGTGAAGCTCTCGTTGCGCTCCATCAGATCAGCCATGTGCGGCGGGAGTGCGGGGCGTAGCCCCGTGGCGCGCTCGACCGCATCCGGGAACTTGGCCGGATGGGCGGTGGATAAGGCTACCACAGGCACTTCGGGATTTCTCTTCAGCAAAGCACGACCCGCGCGGGTGCCGACAGCGGAGTGCGGATCGAGAACATAGCCGGTAGTGCGATAGGTCTCAGCCATTTCATCGATGACGTTGGCCTCGTTCACTGCTTCCGCCGAAAACTCCTCGCGGATGCGGGCGAGCGGGCCTGCCTCGATCATGAAAGCCCGGGACTGGCTGAGGCTCGCCATCAGGCGGCGGATAGCCTCGCCGTTGCGGCCGTAAGCCTCGAACAGAAGGCGCTCGAAGTTCGAGGAGATCTGAATGTCCATCGACGGCGAGGTCGTGGGCTCGACGCCCTTGATCTCGTAGGTGCCGCTGCCCAGCGTGCGGGCGAGGATGTCGTTGGCGTTCGTGCCGATCATCAGCCGCTCGATGGGCAGGCCCATGCGCTTGGCGGCCCAGCCGGCGAGGATGTCACCGAAATTGCCGGTGGGCACCGAGAACGAGATGGGACGATGCGGCGCACCGAGCGCCACGGCGGCGGTGAAATAATACACGGCCTGCGCGGCCACGCGCGCCCAGTTGATGGAGTTCACGCCCGACAGCTGCAGCTCGTCGCGGAAGCGGCCATTGTTGAACATGGCCTTCACCATGCTCTGGCAATCGTCGAAGGTGCCCTCGACGGCGAGCGCATGTACGTTGGGCGAGGCCAATGTCGTCATCTGGCGGCGCTGCACGTCCGACACGCGGCCATGCGGATAGAGGATGAAGATGTCGACCTGATCGAGACCCTTGAAGGCCTCGACCGCAGCACTTCCTGTATCGCCTGAGGTCGCGCCTACGATGGTGGCACGCGCTCCGCGCGCCTTCAGCACATGGTCCATCAGCCGCCCGAGGAGCTGCATGGCAACGTCCTTGAAGGCCAGCGTGGGACCGTGGAAGAGTTCGAGCACGAACAGATTGTCGTCGAGCTGGGTGAGGGGGCATACGGCCTGATGGCGGAAGGAAGCGTAAGCTTCGTCGATCATGCGGCCGAGATCGGCCCGGCTGATGTCGCCATCGACCAGCGGTCCCAGAACCGCCTTCGCGACCTCCGCATAGGATTTTCCGGCAAAGCCCTGAATCGTGGCCGTGGACAGGCTCGGCCAGCTTTCCGGCAGGTAGAGGCCACCATCCCTGGCAAGGCCGGTCAGAAGCGCATCGGAAAAACCAAGCGCGGGGGCTTCCCCGCGGGTCGAGACATGGAGCACGGTCATTCTCCTGAAATTCGGTCGGACCATATTGTCCGCAATGTCCTGCGGCAAGCCGCTTCTAGTGCCGCATCATTCCTTCACCCGCCGCAACGCGAAGGCGATGAAGACGCCGATCAGGGTCAGGGCGAGGCCGAACCACGTGACGGCGTATTGCAGGTGATTGTTGGGCAGCGTCAGCGGGGTCTGCCCGCCTCGGGGCCAGCCGCCGGGGTTGGGGCTGGCATCGGCATCGATAAGGAACGGGGCAACACGCTCCAGCTTGCGGGCCTCGGCGATCGTCTGCGGATCGCGGGCGAACCAGTTGTTCTTGGCCGGATCGTCGTTGGGAGTGAAGGGATTGCGGATTTCAGGCGCCCGCACGAGACCGGTAACCGTGACCTCCCCGGCCGGTTGGGCCTGGGAGCGCGTGGCGGGATCCTTGAGGCCGGTGGGGACGAAGCCGCGATTGACGATGACGGTGGCGCCGGAAGCGAGGGTGAGCGGCGTGAGGACGTAGTAGCCTTGGATCGGCGCGCCCTGGCGCTCGCCTTGAGCGAGGCCATAAATCGGGGTTTCCTTGTCGTGCTGGAAGGTGCCGGTGATGCGGACCTTTCGGAACTCGTCCTGATCCGCGCGCCAGGCGGCCCATTCGGATTCGGGGAGGATCGCGCCCGGCTCGCCATAGGCCCGCGCCTCGATCTGGCCGATCAGGTCGTCCTTCCAGGCTTTGCGCTGAAGCTGCCAAGTGCCGAGGCCGATGAGGATCGCAAGGGCGATCAGCGTGGCGAGGCCCGGCAGGATCAGCGAGCGCCCTTTGTGCAGACTGACGGCGCTCACTAGTGGAAGCGCCCTTCCTCGGCCTTGTGGTGGTATTGCAGCGCCATCAATACGCCTTTCAGGGGACGCATGAGAGCGAGGCTCATGAGGATGCTCAAGGCTGACCACATCACGAGGTGGAGCCATATCGGGGGAGAGAAGGTGAATTCGGCCCACAGCGCCAGGGCCACCACCACGATGCCGACGATCGACATGACGAAGAAGGCGGGACCATCGCCTGTATCGGCGAAGGCGAGATCAAGGCCGCAGACCTCGCATTTCGGTCGAATCGTCAAGTAGCCCTTGAACACATGTCCCTTGCCGCAACGGGGGCACAGGCCTTTCAGGCCGGTGATGACGGGAGGGGGAGCCGATTGGTCTTGGGCCACGATGTTTCTCCGTAAGAGCCACCCCTCAGATGGGAAGGGAAGGCCAAAAAACGAAGGGCGGCTTGAGAGCCGCCCCCGTTGAATGTCAGTGGTGAGCGGAGCGGCTTTAGTGCCCGCCGGCTCCGCCGCCGCCGAAGCCCCATACGTAGATGGAGGCGAAGAGGAAGAGCCAGACCACGTCCACGAAGTGCCAGTACCAGGCGGCGAATTCGAAGCCGAGGTGCTGCTTGGGCGTGAAGTCGCCGCGATAGGCGCGCAGCAGGCAGACGGCCAGGAAGATCGTGCCGATGATCACGTGGGCGCCGTGGAAGCCCGTCGCCATGAAGAAGGTGGCGCCGTAGATGTTGCCTTTGAAGCCGAAGGCGGCGTGGCTGTACTCGTAAGCCTGCACGAAGCTGAAGAGGAGGCCCAGGATGACCGTCAGCCACAGGCCGGCCTTGAGGCCCTTGCGGTCGTTCTCCAGGAGCGCGTGGTGCGCCCAGGTAACCGTGGTGCCCGAGGTCAGCAGGATCAGGGTGTTGAGCAGCGGCAGGTGCCAGGGATCGAAGGTTTCGATGCCCTTCGGAGGCCAAACCCCGCCGAGCACCTCGACGCGCGAATAGAGCTGCGGGTCGCCGGCATAGAGAGCCGCATCGAAATAGGCCCAGAACCAGGCTGCGAAGAACATCACCTCGGAGGCGATGAACATGATCATGCCGTAGCGATGATGGAGCTGGACCACACGGGTGTGGGAGCCCGTATTGGCCTCGCGCACCACCTCGGTCCACCAGCTGAGCATCGTGTAGAGCACGCCGATGATGCCCGCGCCGAAGATGTAGGCGCCCAGGTGCATGCCACCGAACGCGATGTCCTTCCACCAGGTCACGAAACCGGACGCCATCAGGAAGGCGCTGACCGCGCCGATCAACGGCCACGGGCTCGGTTCAAGAATATGGTAATCGTGGTTCTTGGCGTGAGCCTCGGCCATTTTAGTCGTCTCCGTGCCTCGATTGTGACTTCGCTTTATGACGTTTCTGTCCAGCTTGTCACGTCTCTTATTGAGCGATGGTTTGGGTTGATGACGTCGCCTCCGCCACCGGCTTTCCACCCTTGGAGGGGAAGTAGGTGTAGGAGAGCGTGATGGAAGTCAGGTCCTTCACGTCGGAATCCTGCACGAGGCGGGGATCCACGTAGAACACGACCGCCGATTCCAGGGTCTCCCCCGGCTGCAGCGTCTGTTCCGTGAAGCAGAAGCATTCGAGCTTCGAGAAATAGGTGCCGGCGAGATCAGGCTGCACGTTGTAGGTGGCGATGCCCGTGGCGGACTTCGAGCCGGTGTTGGTGACCTTGTAGTAGACGGTCGTCGTCTCGCCGAGCTTCACCTTCACTTCCGGCTTCTCGGGCGCGAAGCGCCAGCTGAGGCCCGGAGCGACGTTGGAATCGAAGCGGACGGTGATCGTGCGGTTCATCACGTCGGAATCGTTGGCGTCGCGCACGATCGGCGTGCCGCCGAAGCCCGTCACCTTGCAGAACAGGTCGTAGAGCGGAACCGACGCATAGGCGAGGCCGACCATGCCCACGACGATGCCGACGCAGGCAGAAGCCGTGCGGTGCATCTTGCGTCGGATGTTCGTGTTCTCAGCCAGATCTTTCTCAGTCATGTCGAACTCACAACGGGCGCTGCAGGACCTGGGGTCCAAGCTTTGCGATCGTGATTGCGAAAAGAAGGATGCAGAGAATGCCGAGCGTGAGCGCAAGGGCCAGCGAGCGCTTGCGGCGGCGCTTCTGCTCCTCGGGGGTCAGGCTGTAGGAGTGCTTCGAATCCATCGCGATCACCCGAGAACCGGCCGGAAGAAGCCGAACCCATGTTCCGCGAGAAGGGTCGCGAACAGCAGGAAGAGATAGAGGATCGAGAAGGCGAAGAGCTGCTGCGCCACGCGCATCGCGGGCTCGCCCTCGCGCAGGCGATAAACCTGGACCGCCAGGGCCAGCATGCCGAGGCCGCCGATCAGGGAGATGATCGCATAGGCCAGACCGCCGAAGCCGAAGAAGACCGGCGCCATGCCGAGGGGCGCGAGAAGCACCGTGTAGGCGAGGATCTGGAAGCGGGTGGAATCGGGGCCGGCGACGTTCGGCATCATGGGAATGCCCGCGCGCTCGTAATCCTTCGATTTCACGAGAGCCAGCGCCCAGAAATGCGGCGGTGTCCACATGAAGATGATGGCGAAGAGAATGACGCTATCCCAAGCCACATGGCCGGTGACGGCCGCCTGCGCGACGACCGGGGGGAGGGCGCCTGCCGCGCCGCCGATCACGATGTTCTGCGGCGTCGTGCGCTTGAGCCACATGGAATAGATGACAACATAGAAGAAGATGGTGAAGGCGAGCAGGCCAGCCGCGAGCCAGTTGCTCGCAAGGCCCAGCACGAGCACCGAACCGGCCGAGAGCGTGAGGCCGAAGGCGAGAGCCTCGCCGGGCTGAATCTTGCCGGCGGGAATCGGACGCTTGGCCGTGCGGGTCATGATGGCGTCGATATCCGCATCCCACCACATGTTGAGGCAGCCCGACGCGCCGCCGCCGACGGCGATCATCAACAGCGAGACGAAGGCGAGCACGGGATTAAGATCGGAATGGCTGACGACCATGCCGACGAGGGCCGTGAACACGACCAGAAACATCACGCGGGGTTTAAGAAGGGCGAAGAAGTCCGACACGTCGCCCTGCGAGATGCCTGCCATGGGGAGGTTCTCTGTGCGGGAATTGGTCAAGCTATTCGACGCAGTGTTCATCAAAATGATCTTCCGAAATGCTGAAGCCTCAAAAGCCCCCCAAAGGCTTCCTGATGTCAGCTCCTCGCCGGAAAGCTTGGGAGCACCAAGCTCTCGGGGGAGGAGCGGGCGGCGAGAAGCCGCCCGGCTCGCTAATTTTAGTGGTCCGTGTCCACGATGCGCGGCAGGGTCTCGAACTGGTGGAACGGAGGCGGGGAGGACAGGGTCCATTCCAGCGTCGTCGCACCTTCGCCCCACGGGTTGCCGGCTGCCTTTTCCTTGCGAACGAAGGCGTAGATCACGCCGCCGATGAAGATGAAGATACCAGCGAAGAAGATGTAAGAACCGATCGAGGAGACCAGGTTCCAGCCAGCAAACGCATCCGGATAATCCGCATAGCGGCGCGGCATGCCGGAGAGGCCGAGGAAGTGCATCGGGAAGAACAGCACGTTGGCGCCGATGAACGCGACCCAGAAGTGCAGTTTTCCGATCCAGTCGGGCATCACGTAGCCGGTCATCTTCGGGAACCAGTAGTAC
>NZ_JBFUMH010000049.1:0-35416 GCF_054049475.1 Microvirga sp. P5_D2
TCTCAAGCGAGCGACAGCTCTGAGTCGAACTCCGTATTTTCGGCAACCTGCCGCACAGCCTTCTTTTCGCTGATGCCAAGACGCTCAATCCAAGCATTCGAAACGACTTGGATGGGGAGCATGAAGATCACTGGGGCAACCAGCGAGTGGGCCCCTTCTGAGAGAAGCGATCAAGCCCGGTCAGCGGCCGTGCAGTGAAAGCCAAGACCACGGGCGACGTTGTTGCCACACAGTTCCTTATGCTCTCCATCTTGCCGCGAAGAGCGGCATCTCCAAACACGACATCGGTGCGGTATTGGATGGCCTTAAGGATATCGAGGAGGCCATGCTCGAAAAGCTTGCAGCAGTACTCAAAGTCGCCCAGGACCGCTTGATCTAAGTTCTCGCCCCAGGCAACTTCGGGGCACGAGCACTGACCTGAAGGTTGCTACGTGCCTGGGTGCAATTTTCCAGGAGAAAACTTTCCCCGAAACGCTCCATCTCAGAATACCATGCTGCACCTCACAGGCAATTCTCAAGAGGTCCAGCGGGATCAACTACCCGCTTTGATTTTTATTGTCCTGGCTTCTGCCTGTTCAGCTCTGGGAACCATTAGCTGGAGCACACCATTTGTCAGTGTCGCCTCGATCTTATCGGCATCGAAATCACCCGACAGCGTAAAGTCGCACTCAAAGTCGCCGACCTGGTACTCCTGGTAGATCGGGCTGTACCCCTCGGGCGCGTGATCCTCGACTGCCGCGTGAATATTCAGGGCCCGCCTATCAAGCGTGATCGTTAGACCGTCCGGCTTGGCGCCTGGCATATCTGCCAGCAGCATCAGCCCAATGTCCGTCTCACAAATATCCACCCGAGGCCTAAAGGTTCGGCCCGACCGCGTGCGCTCCCCGCCCTGACGCTCTGCGGGCATCTTCTGCTCAGCTTGGTTCGGTTGCTCGGCCTCGACCTGCTGCCCCTGAGGCTTCTTAGCCATGAGAACCTCCTCCTGTTTGGGACTGCTTCAAGCTGTAACGCGGATGCGCTTTGGCTTGTCGTGCTCAGGACGTTGCAGGGACAGCGTCAAAACACCCTCCTTCAACTTCGCATCTACTTTGTCAGGGTCCACCTGGAAGGGAAGTCCGAAGGTCCGAACAAAGCTACCCCGACCCCGCTCTCGGCGGTGGGTAAGCCCGGGCCTCGTCCGGCTGATCCTGGCGCTCTCCGCGAAGTGTTACCGTGTCGCGGTGCACTGTGATTTCCAAGTCGTCGTTTCGCACGCCAGGCAGTTCGGCCGTGATGACGATCCCGTCTTGATGGGAACTGTCGCAAACTGTTCGGTAACTGGGTTCGACCTCTGCCTCTGGTCAGCTCCGGAGGTGTATGATGTTCAGAGGCCGTCACGTCGATCGTTCAGTCATCCTGCTGTGCGTCCGGTGGTATCTGGCCTATGGCCTGAGCCTGCGGAATCGGGAGGAGATGATGGCCGAACGAGGCGTGACGGTGGATCATGCCACCATCCATCGCTGGACGGTTCACTACGCCCCGCTGCTGCTCGAGCAATTCAATCGGCACAAGCGAGCCGTCAGCCTGAGATGGCACGTGGACGAAACCTATATCAAAGTCCGTGGGCGGTGGATGTGTGTGGACGCCCCGTTAAATGCAAGGAAAATCATTACGCGTGATCTTGGGACTGCGATCGGGTGCTGACGTGTGTCCGGCCTCTCGAAGCGGCTTTACAAACGCCGCGGGCCCTTATGGAAGTCCGCAGATCAGATCCAATATGTATCTGCGCGCTCGAAGCGCCCATCCAACGACTGGTTCTTCTGATCCCGTTTGATCAACCGTTGTCCCATCAATCTGCGTTCGACCTTCTCACATCCTCCGGCAGTCCCTCGGGCTATTCTGCTTATGCGGCAGCACCCGAAGCTCGATAAACTCCTCCCCGTTCCATCAGCGCCCAGGCAATCCGCGCCATCTTGTTTGCCAGGGCGACCGCGATCAGCATCGGCGGTTTGCGGCGGAGCATCCGCCCAAGCCAAGACTGCGGAGCCGTGCCATGCCTGGTCGCCCATCTGACAACCGCTGTGGCGCCGATGATGAGCAGGCGGCGCAGGTCGCGCTGCCCCATCTTTGATGTCTTGCCCAATCGGGCCTTCCCGCCAGATGAATTCTGTTTGGGTGTGAGCCCCATCCAAGCTGCAAAATCCCGGCCCTTGTCGAAAGTCTCGGCCGCCGGAGCCAAGGCCGCCAGAGCTGTTGCTGTGATCGGACCAACGCCAGGGATCGTCATCAGGCGTCGGATCTCCTCGTCCTGCCGGGCTCGCTGCGTGATCTCCCGGTCCAGCTCACCGATCTTGTGGTTGAACTCACTTAAGGCCGTGATGAGCATCTGGCAGACGGATCGCGCGGCCTCAGGAAGGTCCGTAGCCGGATCCTCAACTGCAGCGATGAGCGTGTGGATATGCCTGGGGCCCTGCGGTGCGATAATGCCGAATTCGGTGAGATGCCCACGCAGGGCGTTAATGATCTGGTTTCTTTGGCGCACCAAGAGGTCTCTGGCCTTGAACACCATGGTGGAGGCCTGCTTCTCCTCACTCTTGACCGCGACAAAGCGCATGGTGGGCCGGTGAGCGGCCTCGCAAATGGCTTGGGCATCGGCCGCATCGTTCTTCTGCCGTTTGACGAAGGGCTTCACATAGTTGGGAGCAATCAGTCTCACCGTATGACCCAGAGTACTGATCTGGCGCCCCCAGAAATGGGCACTCGCACAGGCTTCCATCGCGACCGTACAGGTTGGTTGAGCGGCAAGAAACATCAGCAGCTTGCCCCGCGACAGCTTCTTTTGAAAGAGCACAGCGCCGGTTTGGCTTGCGCCGTGGAGTTGAAACACATTCTTCGCCAGATCGATGCCGATGATATCAAGCGTCTGCATGGACGATCCTCTTGGTTATGGTTGCGAATGCTACAACCTTGGCAGCTAGGCGCTGCCGGAGGGGCGTCCACCCCATTGTATCTTTACCGAGCGGTCGACAGCAATGGAGATACGGTCGAGTTCTGGTTCAGCAAACAGCGCAATCTCACGGCGGCCAAACGGTTCCTGCGTAGGGCACTGAAGCGGCATGGCCGACCTGAGAGGATTGTGATTGATGGCAGTCAAACCGGAACTGTCGCAAACTCATCAGTAACTCAGTTTGGTCTATGCCTCTGGCAAGCTCCGGAGGCTTGTGATGTTCAAAGGCCGTCATTTCGATCGCTCGGTAATCCTGCTCTGCGTGCGGTGGTATCTGGCCTACAATCTCAGTCTCCGGAATCTGGAAGAGATGATGGCTGAGCGAGGGGTCTCCGTCGACCATGCGACGGTGCACGACCTGTGAGAAAATCGCTTCGGCGGATGCGATGAGATCTGTTTACTCTCCTGGCTTTCGTGAAGGCGGCAAGAGCAAGCAAGCCGCCATTCAGTGGACAATGTGTTCCATCAGGAGCGCAGCTTGGAGCTGAGCGCCTGACGGTCCGCTCCTATCAGGTTCTGATCTCTTCGAACCGCGGGCGCCAGCGCAAACGGACCCATTGCTGAATGTTGTAGGTCAGCACTGCCCAGAGCGCTTCGGTGCTGACCTTGGCTAATCCACGCACATGGAAGCGCCGGAGATCGAGCTTCTCCTTCAGCCATGCGTTGACCAACTCCGCCACGCGTCCACGCTCGCGGAGCAAGCTTCGTGTTTCTGGACTTGCATGACGGCTCCGGAAGGCGCTCACGACTGGGTTCTCATGCGTGACGACAATCGAGCGTCCGTAGGTGCGATTGCCTGAGCAGCACTGCCGGCGGCTGGGACAGACCCGACAATCGGTCTTGCTGGCCTGGTAGCGCACCAGCCTTCGTCCTGGCCGGTCATGACCGTCACGGGCCATCAGACGCTTACCTTCCGGGCAAGTGTACGTGTCAGATGCTGGATCGTACTGGAACTTGTCGGGCAGAAAGGCATCCGTCACGCCAACGCGCGCAAACCGCTGCTGGACACGGCCGTCGGTCTCAACCCACGGGCCGATCAGTTCGACATCCTTCGCGTGCGCTGCCAGGATGTTCTCGCGACTGGTATAGCCGGCATCCACCACTAACTGGTTAGGCGTTTGTCCCAGCCGCTCTTCGATCTGCTCGACAGCTGGAGCAAGATACTCGTAATCAGGGGCTGCTTGCCCGACATCCAAGCCGATTGCGATGCCATAGGCTGCATCGGTAGAGATTTGAACGTTGTAGCTCAAGGCATAGTGACCATCGCCATGGCGCATGATCCGCGCCTCCGGATCAGTCGCGCTGACCCCAGTCTGCCGCTGCCTCGCGCGAGCATAGCCGGGGCGCTTGGCCTGAGTGATCTGCTGGACATTGATCAGCGCCTGTTCGAGCCGCTCAACCCGCTCACGCCGGGCTCGCTCGCGCGCTGCTGCTTGCCGAGGGGTGTCCTCCTCGCAGCGCGGATCTCCCATGGCCGCAACCTGCTCCCGAGCTGCAACCAGATGCTTCCTGATCTGCTCCTCTTGCTTGAACGAGCTTGGTCCTGCTTGCGCGGTGATCTTCGTGCCGTCGTGCATGACGGTCTGCAGGGTAACCAGCCCCTCTGCGCTCAAGATTCCGAGAATCTGCGTGAAGACCTCGTCCAACGCATCATGGTGGGCCAAGCGAAAGTCGGACAGGGTATGATGATTAATCGTGAGGAGCCCTGTCAGCCAACGAAAGCCGGGATCGTGCTCGCAGCGACGCTCCACCTCTCGCGCCGAGCCGATGCCGCGGCTGTAGGCATAGATCCATAAGCTCACCAAAAGCTGAGGATCGTAGGCGGGGCGTCCAGCTCCACCTTCAAGCGAACTGATCCGGTCTATAAAGGCTGACAGATCAAGCCGGGTCACCAACTCCCAGATTGCCCGAACCGGATGGTCTTCATCTACTAATCGCTCAACGTCGAGCATGGTCCAACACAGCTGCCGGCGATCAGCGCACACCAGCCGAACGCGCTTCCGTCGCGATGGATCTGAGCAGGACGCTTGAGCCGTCTCACTTGAGGCCTGCGGATCGACAGGGTCCATCACCTGATCTCCCTGGGAAAGCTCCGGCTAGTGTAGCACGTCGGAGCTCCCAGAGCATTTTCTCACAGGTCGTCCATCGCTGGACGGTTCACTACGCCCCGCTCCTGCTCGAGCAATTCAACCGGCGCAAGCGAGCCGTCGGTCGGAGATGGCACGTGGACGAGACATATATCAAAGTGCGGGGCCAGTGGCGCTATCTCTACCGTGCCATCGATAGCAACGGCGACACCGTCGAGTTCTGGTTCAGCGAGCGGCGCAATCTGGCTGCGGCGAAACGATTTCTGCGCAAAGCCCTGAAGCGGTATGGCCGTCCTGAGAGGATTGTGATCGATGGCAGTCAGACCAACCGCGAAGCGATCCTGTCGTGCGATACCGTAGACCGGCTCCAGAGAAGATTGCAGCGTGATCTGAAGCCCATTCGCATTCGACAAAGTGCCTACCTCAACAATCGGATTGAGCAGGACCATCGGGCCGTCAAGCGGCGTGTTCGACCGATGCTCGGCTTCAAGTCAATGGTGTCAGCGCGAGTGATCCTGGGTGGGATCGAGATGATCCACATGATGCGCAAACAACAGGCGAAGTACGCCTGCAATGGGCAACCATCGCTCGCCGAGCAGTTTCACTTGCTTGCCGCATGAGTGCATCGCAAAGCACCTGCTACTTCTACGATCCAATATCGGATTTGCGACAAAGCCCCCATTTTCGGGGTCATTCAGATGATGGCGTCGATCCTGCTCATGTTCATCGTGGCCGTTCTGATCTTCTGGCCGTCTCGCTGGACAGTCTAGCGAAACCACCTCGACAGACCCCAGGAAACAAAAATTTGTTGAGCCTTCCTCGCGCTCTAACGTGCATATCCAGAGGCCTTGGATCATCGTAGGAACACGTGCCCGCACGAGAACGTTTTTGCGTACTTATCCAATCCGGATATCCGGCACAGGTAGGACGAGGGCGTAAGTTCTCGTGCTCGCAGACGCTTGGCCGTGAGGGTGCACTGACATAGCTCGCTCGGCCAACGCACGAGCTGTTCCTGTTCATCGTCGGTGCCAAACCTTACGTTTGCACGTCGGGTCCCTGGGCGACGAAACGGTGCATATGGATCTCGTGCTTTGACGCCTAACGCTCCGAACCTGCCATAGAGTTTTTTCGCGGCCAGACCCACACAGTAAGTAGCGTAGGTTCCATCGTGTTGGATCCCATGCCATTTCCGGCCTTCACGGACACAAGCGACCAACATATTGCGGGTTGTTTTGTCAGGGCTCCACTGGTCGGGCAGTGAATTCATGTATACCTGGGCGCTGACCGGGCCACTAAGGACAAGCGCTGTCAGGAATGTCGCGGCCGTAGGAAAATACATTAGCGATACTCCTATGATGCTTCCTCGGAGTTGCAAGGCCGCCCCTACCTCGACTCATGCATAGGCGTTGTTCCTGGCTCACTCGTCTGAAGTAGAACAAACATCGTTTTCGTGTTCTTGCGAAATATCAAGGAGTCTTCCGCTCCATCGCTCAAGCTGCTCTCTGGGAATTCGCAGGAAACCCTGCAGGCTGGGCCGGGAGCACGCAATACCGGATCCTGGGAGTCGTTCAGTGGTCAACTTGGTTAATCACCCATAGTGTGGAGGACGATCGTGGGCTTCGCAATTGTGACGGCAATAAGCATACTTATTGCCACTGCAGTTATGCGGTTCGTCATCTCTGACTGACTTAGCTGCGAGCTAATAGCGCTAACCCGTCAGCTATCCTGGGATGGCGAGCGAAAGGATCCTTGTGTCCCACTCCATGACAAAGCCTCGGTTTGATCACCAGATCCTGCTTCTGCAAGGCGGCGGAGCGCTCGGCGCCTACCACGCGGGGGTGTACGAGGGAATGGCGGCAGCGGGCCTGGCCCCCACCTGGGTGGTCGGCGTCTCCATCGGCGCGATCACGGCGGCGCTGATCGCGGGCAACCCGCCCGAGCGACGGGTGGAACGGCTGCACGCGTTCTGGGACCGCGTTTGCTCCTATGCCCCGCTGGCCTGGCCCGCCTGGCTCGAACCGATGCGGCCGGCCCTCAACGCCATAAGCGCGGGCATCGTCGCAACCTTCGGCAGCCCGGGCTTCTTCGTGCCGCGGCTGCCCCCGCCTTTCTTCGCGGCCGGGGGCGGCCCCGGGGCGGTGAGCTTCTACGACACGACGCCGCTCAGGCGAACGCTCGAGGAACTGGTCGATTTCGACCTGATCAATCGCCGCGAGGTGCGCCTCTCGCTCGGTGCGGTGAACGTGCGGACGGGTGCTTCCGTCTACTTCGACAACGAGCGGACGCGCATCGGCCCCGAGCACGTGATGGCCAGCGGCGCCCTCCCGCCGGGATTCCCGGCCGTCGAGATCGACGGCGAGTCCTACTGGGACGGCGGGATCGTGAGCAACACGCCCCTGACCTACGTCTGGGACGAGCGGCCGCTGACGACCGCCCTCATCGTGACGGTGGACCTGTTCAAGGCGATAGGGGACCTGCCCGGCACCCTCGGCGAGGTCCTCGAGCGGCACAAGGACATCCAGTACGCGAGCAAGCAGCGCTTCTCCGTCGAGCATGCCGTCAGGCTCGGCGAGCTGCGCGGGGCATTGATCCGCCTGATGGACAAGTTGCCGGCCGGCCTTCGGGCCGATCCCGATGCGCAACTGCTCGCCACCCTGTGCGACGACCGGCAGTGGCTGATCGTTCGCCTCATGAACGACCGCCTGGCGCATGTCTCGCAAACGAAGGACTACGAGTTCTCGCGCGCCACGGTGATCGAGCACTGGGGCGCTGGACTGGAGGACATTCGGCAGGTTGTCGCCAACCGCGACGCGGTCACGCCGGCCAGCCTCATCCCGGGCGTGTGGGTCTACGAGAGCGCTGATGCGTCGCCCACTGCCGTCCGGCCGCACGCTCACGGCGCACCCCAAAGCTCGATCTCCGAGATCGCCCAAAGGACACGGTCATGGAACGCAAAAGCAAAGGCATGAAGGTCATCATCGTCGGGGGCGTGGCCGGCGGAGCGTCGTGCGCGGCACGCCTGCGCAGGCTGGACGAGACCGCCGAGATCCTGATGGTCGAGCGCGGGCCGTACGTCTCCTACGCGAACTGCGGGCTGCCGTACCACATCTCGGGCGTGATCGAGGACGAGGCGAAGCTGCTGGTCGCGAGCGAGCAGACGTTCCGCGGCCTCTTCAACATCGACGTGCGCACCAACTGCGAGGCGGTCTCAATCTCGCGCACGAACAAAACGGTGCAGGTGCGCAACGTCACCACCGGCGAGGTGACGACCGACTCCTACGACAAGCTGGTGCTGTCGCCCGGCGCCCCGTCGGTGCGCCCGCCGCTGCCCGGCATCGACCTGCCCGGGATCTTCCAGGTGCGGACCGTGCCGGACGTGCGCAGGATCCGCGAGTGGATGGCCCGCGGCACGGACTTCCTGGCGGGCATGGCCAACTACTCGGGCATCCAGTTCGTCAAGCCGCCGCGGCGCGCGGTGGTGATCGGCGGTGGCTTCATCGGGCTCGAGACGGCGGAGAACCTGATCCATGCCGGCTTCGAGGTGACGCTGGTCGAGATGATCGACCAGGTCCTCGCGCCGCTCGACCGGGAGATGGCCCGCCTCGTCGAAGGCCATGCGGAGAAGCACGGCCTGCGCCTGGCGCTCAACGACGGCGTCGCCGGCTTCAGGCAGGTGGATAATGGCGCGCTCGAAGTGCGGACGAAGGCCGACACGGTCTACCCGGCCGACCTCGTGATCCTCGCGCTCGGCGTGCGGCCTGACACCGCGCTGGCCAAGGCGGCCGGCCTCCAGATCGGCGAGCGCGGCGGCATCCGCGTCGACGACCAGATGCGCACGAGCGATCCGGACATCCTCGCCGTCGGCGATGCCATTGAGGTCAGGGGCTTCGTCACCGGGCAGTGGAGCCTCGTCGCGCTCGCCGGTCCGGCGAACCGGCAGGGCCGCATCGCGGCCGACGTGATCGCCGGGCGCGACTCGCGCTTCCGTGGCACCCAGGGCACGTCGATCATCGGCCTGTTCGGCGCGGCCGCCGCCTGGACCGGGGCCAGCGAGAAGACGCTGAAAAAGCTCGGCGAAGCGGATTACGAGAAGGTCTACCTCTTCCCGAACTCCCACGCCGGCTATTACCCGGGTGCCACGTCCATCGCGCTGAAGGTCCTGTTCCGCAAGTCCGATGGCCGCGTGCTCGGCGCGCAGGCGCTCGGCCGGGACGGGCCGGCGGTGGACAAGCGCATCAGCGCACTGGCGATGGCGATCCAGATGGGTGCGACCATCTATGACCTCGAGGAGGCCGAGCTGTGCTACGCGCCGCAGTTCGGCAGCGCCAAGGACCCGATCAACTTCGCCGGGATGGTCGCCGCCGACGTCCTGCGCGGCGACATGCCCCTGGCCCACTGGGCGGACACCGATGGGGCCCTCCTGCTCGACGTGCGCCAGCCGGTGGAACTGGCGGTGGAGAGCGTGCCGGGCGCGGTCAACATCCCGGTGCATGAGCTTCGCGCGCGGCTGGGCGAACTTCCCCGCGACCGCGAGATCCAGGTCATCTGCCGGTCCTCCCAGCGCGCCTATTACGCGACCCGCATCCTGCTCCAGAACGGCTTCAAGGCGCGCAACCTCTCGGGCGGCATGCTGTCCCGGGCGATTGCGGGAGCGCGGGAAGAAGCCAGCCAAAGGGGAGAGATCCATGCCTGAGATGCTGCACAAATCGGTTATCGTTCTCGCGATGCTGGGCGCCGCGGCGCTCGTCACGTCGACGACGGAATCTCTTGCCCAGACAGTGCCGCCTGACCTTCCGCAGGCGATCATGTGTTGGAACAACCGGACCGAAACCTGGGTCGTCGGCTATCTCGCCACGGTCAAGAAGGATGGCACGGCGACCTACATGCCGCCAGGCGGGCAGCTTTCCGCGACGGTGAATGCCAAGCGTATCGTGGAGCCGCCCTCCGGCAGAACGGCCGCCGTCGACTGCTATGGCAAGTCCGTGGATGAGCTGCGTTCCATGGGCCGCATCATCGAGTCCCAGCGCTCGCGGTAAAGGCCCGCGCTCGGTCGGAGCCGGGAGCCAGGACGGGAAACGGCACGACTAAGGCTGCAATCAGATGAACAGGTGAAGCAGCCTGGCCCCGGCACCTGTTCAACCGCGACGCCCAAGGAGCCAACGATGATTCCGCATTCACGGTTTGACCCCTTCAACCACGTCAGGTTTCCGAACTGCCGGGACACGAGGTATCTCGGCGCCGCGATCGTCGTCGGCAAGGGGCTGAACGCTCGCGCCCACATGAACGCGAACGCAGGAAATCAGGAAACTCCCGACGACTTCGCCTGGAAGCCCGATCCGGAGAAGAAGGCCAGGGAGCTCGGGGTCGACATGGTCGTCGCGAACACGGGACGCATCTGGACGTTCGACCACGGCGAGTGCCAGTACGGCTACGGCTGGGACTTCGACGGCGCCAGGATGGGCCACCTCGGCCAGATGGTCGCAAAGGACCTGATCGCCCACTTCCACGGGCCCGGGTATATGTCCCGACCCTCCTCACCCGGCTGACCCGGTGGACTTGGGACGCCGGCAAGGAGGCGCACATCCTGCGCGAGCCCAACGGCACAGTCTGGGTCATGCAGGAGTACACGCAGGACGTCGACCCGAGCCTCACCCTCGACAACCTGAAGACCATCAGTCCCAAGCTGAAGACGCTCCCCGAAGGCTGGAGGTTCGAGACCAAGGTCCTGGAACGGGACCTCGTGCTCGACACGACATTATCCGACGGGTGGGCCTCGATCATCCGCGACGACCTGCATTGCACCTATCAGGCCTGCGGCTACGACTCGGACACGAGCGCCAACTATATCCCCTGATCGCCGAGGCGCTGTCGGGCTCCTCGAGCCGGCAGCAGCCCAACCGGAGCAGCTACCGTGAAACTTAGAATAGGGATGCACGGCGCCAGAACCCTAGTGAGCAACACCCGCGGCAAGCGGTTCTGCGGCCTGGGCGCCTTCGTGGGCGTCGGGGCCACCCAGCGGGCGCATGTCTATACCGCCGCGGCGCTCGACGAGATCACACCCGAGAGCCACAGGCAGATCGATCCGGTGCGGCTCGCGCGCGAACTCGAGGTGGACATGTGCGCGGTCAACGGCGGCCGCATCTGGCTCATGGACGAGCAGGACGTCCAGGGCGGCGACGTCGTGGACTTCCACGGCGTCAAGATGATGTACGGCGGCGAGATGACCGGGGCCGAGATGATGGCCCAGATGAAGGATGCCTATCGGCCCTCGCTGATCTATCGCAACAGCAACTGGATCTGGCATGCCGGCACGCCGGTGCACCTGCTGCGGGATCCTGGGGGAACGGTCTGGGTCATGCAGGAATACACGCAGGACGTCGACCCGAGCCTCACCCTCGACACGCTCGACCAGGTGGGCGGCAAGCTGAAGGCCCTGCCGCAGGGCTGGAGGTTCGAGACCAAGGTGCTGGCCCGGGATCTCTCTCTCGACACCGCCCGGTGCGATGGCTGGGCCGCGATCATCCGCGATGAGCTGCACGGCACTTACCAGGGCTGCGGATACGGCGCGGACACCAGCGCCAACTACGTGCCGTAGCCCGCAGTGAGGTGGCCGAACCGACAGGAAGTGCCGACCGCGCACCCAGCGTGCGGCAGGACCTGAACGGCCGGCAAGGAGGTGAAGGGATGACAGAACCTTTCCACGTCACCGTTGGCATGGGCGCCGCACCTGCCAACGATCCGCAGCCAGGGCGTGATGCGAGCCCGCCGTCGAAGCGGCCCGAGGTGGCGAAGCGCATGCTGACGCCACGCAATTTCCTCAGGACGGTCGGCAACGTCATGGCCTCGGGTCCCATCCTTCTCTCGGCGCTGGTCAGGCCGAAAACCTCCCCCGCGCTGCGCGAGAAGGTCATGCTCGGCGTGACCTCGGTCACCGACTGCCGTTACTGCCAGTGGGGTCACACCCACTGGGCGATGGCCCATGGCGTGCCGCTGGAGGAGGTCAACCAGATCCTCGGCCACCAGATGGCATCGTCAACTTAAGCGAATATCGGCTGCTTGAGTTCGGAACCTTCAGCTCTAAGTCATTGAACATGCACGATCTGCACCAAGCCAAAAGCTCGTATAAGGCACACCAAACCCGTTAAGTTGACGATGCCCGCTTTATTGCTTCGAGCCAAAGCCCTATTCTGGTGACGATGCGTGAGCCCGTTCTCCGACTGACCTCGCTCGCCAAGGTGCTCCCCGGCGGACGCCGGCTGTTCGGCGGACTCGCGCTGACGCTCGAAGCAGGCGAGCATGTTGCGATCCGGGGTGAATCGGGCGCGGGAAAGTCGACCTTGCTCAACATCATCGCGGGGCTCGACACCGCGGATTCGGGGGAGGTCATGGTGGCCGGAACCGATCTGGTGCGGCTGGACGAGGTTGGGAGGACCGCGCTTCGTCGCGATGCGATCGGCTTCGTGTTCCAGGCCTTCCACATCCTGCCGCACCTCGATCTCGTGCGGAACGTCGCCTTCCCACTCATCCTTCAGAAACAACCGCGTACCGTGGCGCTGGTGCGCGCCGGCGAAATGCTCGCTGCAGTCGGGCTCGGCGACCGATTGTCCAGCTATCCCCGCGAGCTTTCGGGCGGCGAGCTGCAGCGTGTTGCGATCGCGCGAGCGCTGGTGCATGCACCAGCGCTGATCCTCGCCGACGAGCCGACAGGCAATCTCGACCCTGACACCGCGGCACACATCATCGCGCTGCTCGGCCGGACGGTGAGAGAGCGCGGCGCGGCGATGCTGCTCGTTACGCACTCGCCGCTGGCCGCGGCGACGGCCGACCGGCAGCTCATGCTCACGCCGCATGGCCTGGTGCCGGCCGATGGCTGAAACGCGCGCGATCGCCTGGCGCTGGCTGATCGTCGGTGAACTGCGCGCCTTTCCGATGCGCTTTGTGCTGGCCGGTCTCGCCATCGCAATTGGCGTCGCGCTCGCCTTTGCGGTCCATGTCATCAATCGGTCGGCCGCCGAATCCTTCGGGCAGGCGGTGCGCAGTGCCGCCGGCGGTGCCGATCTGCAGGTGCGCGGTGCGAGCGCGCTTGGCTTTGACGAGGGACTCTATCCCACACTGATGGCGCTCGGCGTGATCGCGGACGCGAGCCCCGTCGTGCAGATGCGCGCGACGGTCGGGGAACGGGCGCACCCGATCCCGCTTCTGGGGCTCGACATGTTTCGCACGCTGACGGTTTCGCCCAGCCTGGTCATCCGACCTCAGATCGCACACACGGGCGCCGGACCGCGGTCGATAGACCTCGCCGCCGTGCTCGATCAGGACGCGCTCTACCTATCGCGCGACGCCATGACCCAGACGGGCTTCGACTTCGGCGACCGGGTCGAAGTGCGTGCGAATGGCCGGACGCACGACTTCGTCGTTGCGGGGGACCTGCCGGGCGTGGCGCCAGGGCAGGGCATAGCAGTCATCGACATCGCGTCGGCGCAATGGCGCTTCGGACGGCTCGGCACGCTCGATCGTGTCGACCTGAAGCTCAAGCCCGGGACCGCCCTTGCCGACGCCAAGGCGCAGCTCGCGTCCGTCCTGCCCGCCAGCGCGCAGCTCAGCGATGGCGAGACTGAGAGCCGCCGCGGCGACGCGCTCTCGCGCGCCTATCGCGTCAACCTCGACATGCTCGCACTGGTCGCGCTGCTGACCGGCGGATTCCTCGTCTATTCTGCGCAATCACTCGCGGTGACGCGGCGGCTGCGCCAGTTCGCGCTGCTCCGCACGCTCGGCCTGCAGGAACGCGCGCTCGCCAGCCAGCTCCTCGCCGAGGGCGCGGCACTGGGTGGTATCGGCGCGCTGATTGGCCTGGTGGGAGGCTATGCGATCGCGGGGGTTGCTCTGCGCCTGCTCGGCGGCGATCTCGGCGCGGGCTATTTCGACGGCGCGACGACGACGCTCGATTTCACGCCCGAAGCGGCGGTGCTCTTCTTCGGCTTTGGCATCGCGACCGCACTGGCCGGAAGCTACGCGCCCGCCCGACGCGCCGCACGGATCGCGCCCGCGCTGGCGCTCAAGGATGCAGGCGATCAGGTCGACCCACGCAAGCCGCCCAGTATCGTCCCGGCCGTGATACTGATCGGGGCCGGGTCCGTGTGCGCCTTTCTCCCGGCAGTGAACCGGCTTCCGGTCTTCGGCTATCTTGCGGTCGGGCTTGTGCTTGCCGGCGGGGTAGCTGCGATGCCTTGGCTTGCGCGCCTGCTGCTGCGGCCGCTGGGACACGCGAAGCTGCGCGTCCCCGCCTTCGAGATGGCGCTTCACCGCCTTCTCGGCGCGCCCGGCCAGGCCTCGATCGCCCTCGGCGGTATCGTCGCAAGCACCGGGCTGATGATCGCGATGGCGGTGATGGTCACCAGCTTCCGGGGCTCAGTTGACGACTGGCTGAAGAGTTTCCTCAGCGCCGATCTCTATGTCGCCGCGGCGTCGAACGAGCCAATGTTCGACGCCGAAACGCAGCGCCGCCTCGCCGCAACGCCGGGGGTTGCGGACATCGCCTTCAGCAAGGGCTTGGCCGTCACGCTCGATCCGGAGCTTCCCCCCGCGCTGCTCATCGTTCGCCCAGTTACGGGGCCTGGCTACTCGCTACCGTTAATCCAGCGGGCGCCACGGTCGGGGGACGGTATCGCGCTCTGGCTGTCCGAGCCCGCGGCGCGACTTTACGGCGCGCAGCCTGGTGACACTTTCGCACTGCCGATCGGCGCGGGCGGCGCCAAGGTGATGGGCCATGTGGCGGGGATCTGGCGTGACTATGCCCGGCAGCAGGGCGCCATTGTGATCGACACGCGCGATTACACTGCGATCACCGGCGATGCCGTCCGCAGCGAGGCCGCTGTCGAGCTCGTGCCGGGCGCCTCGGTTGCGGCAGCGCGGGCGGCGATCCTGGCGCAACTGCCGCCCGATATGACCCGGCGCGTGGATTTCGCCGAACCCGCCGCCCTGCGCGGACGCGCGCTCCGGTTGTTCGACCGGAGCTTCGCGATCACCTATGCGCTCGAGGCGATCGCGATCCTGATCGGCCTGGCCGGGGTCGCCGCCTCCTTCTCGGCGCAGACGGTCGCACGCATCAAGGAATTCGGGATGATGCGCCATGTCGGGATGGGCAAGGGCCAGATCGTCACGATGCTCGCCATTGAGGGCGCACTCCTCGGGTTKGTCGGTATGGCGGCGGGCAGCGCCGTCGGGATCGCGCTCAGCCAGATCCTAATCCATGTGATCAACCCGCAATCGTTCAACTGGACGATGACGACACGCATTCCCTGGGGACTGATCTTCKGCGTTGCGACCGCGCTGATTGGCACCGCGGCCGCCACCGCGATGATCGCCGGGCGCCAGGCGGTGTCGCGCGACGCAGTTCGTGCTGTAAGCGAGGACTGGTGATGAAGACGCGGCTCGCGATCACGATGCTCCTGCTCGCCGCCGGCTGGGCCGTGCCTGTGGCGAGCCCGCAGCCCACCTATCCCGTCGTTACGCCGGGCGCAGAATTCCGCTTCCCGCGTGATCATGGCGCGCATCCGGACTATCGCACCGAATGGTGGTATTTCACCGGCTGGCTTGATGCCCCCGATGGCCGGCCGATCGGGTTCCAGATCACCTTCTTCCGTTCGCGCCCCGGGATCGCTCCCGACAACCCGAGCGCCTTTGCGCCGCGCCAGATCATCTTCGCGCACGCGGCACTGTCCGACCCCGCCAGGGGCAGGTTGATCCATGATCAGCGTATTGCGCGGCAGGGCCTCGGGATCGCGGAGGCATACGAGGGCGATGCCCGGATCGTGTTGCTCGATTGGCAGTTCGACCGGCGCGCCGAAGGCGTCTTCCACGCCATAGCGCGCGCGCGGGATTTTACGCTTGATCTCTCTTTTACCCCGACCCAACCTGCGATGCTCAACGGCGACAGGGGCTATAGCCGCAAGGGCCCGCGCCCCGAGCAGGCGAGCTATTACTACTCGATGCCGCAGCTGGCGGTTGTCGGCAGCGTGGTCCGTGACGGGAAACGGGCGGCGGTGACGGGCCGCGCCTGGCTCGACCGCGAATGGTCGTCGAGTTATCTCCCGCCCGACGCCGTCGGCTGGGACTGGACCGGCGTCAATTTCGATGACGGTGCTGCGTTGATGGCCTTCCAGGTCCGGGGCCGCGACGGGCAGGCCGTTCATGCCGGCGGCACGCTCCGCCGAGCCGACGGAACGCAGCTGCTGCTCACGCCCGAGGACGTGCGCTTCGTACCCCGACGGCGCTGGCACTCGCCTCAAACTGGCGCGGCCTACCCTGTCGAGGCCGATTTCGAGATCCGCCTCCCCGAAGGTACGCGCCGCATCCGCCTCACGCCCCTTTTCGATGCGCAAGAACTGGACGGGCGCGCCACGGGAATGCCCAGCTATTGGGAGGGACTGGTCTCCACACCTGGCGGACGGGGCTACCTGGAACTCACCGGATATGCTGGATCGCTTGGCCTTTGATCTCGTCCCTATCTGAGCTGCTTTTCCACCCGGGCGGGAAGGCGTATCCTGTTCACATCAGTTGAAGTCTCGCGTTGGACCTTGGCTCCCGACGAGCCGCCTTTGATCGATGCTTTGTCGACATCGCTCCTGAATTGGGTGGGTGCGTACCCCGAGGGAGGAGCACATGGACAGCCAGACTTAGCTACGGGGATGCAATCTAGGCAGTGGGGAGGAGCACGGACGATGGCGGCAGACCAGCACGAGGCGTTGATCCGCGCCTACATCGACGAGGTCTTCAACGGGCACCGTGTGGACGCCCTGGACAAGTACTGGGATGACGAGCTGACATCGCACTGGCTGGGCATGGAGACGATCCACGGCCTACCTGCCTGGCGCGCGGCGATGGAAGGCTTTTTCGGCGCCTTTCCGGACGCCGCCTACACCCTGGATGACATGTTCTTCGCCGGCGACCGAGGCGTCTGGCGTGGCCGCTGGCAGGCGACCCAGCAGGGCGAATGGCAAGGGATTGCCGCGTCCGGCCGCAACGTGACGTGGACTGTCATCATCATCGGCCGCTTCGCCGACGGCAAGCTGAGAGAGGACTGGGTCGAGCTGGACCGGCTCGGCCTCTTCCAGCAGCTCGGATGCATTCCGACCGGGTCGTAGGGGCCTGTCGCAAACTCGTGGCGTTGACCGCCCGTTGCGGATGCGGGCCGCATTTGCGCCTCCGAACCGGAGGTGGCCCATGATCCTCAATGCCCTTGTCGAGCAGGTGAAGCGCCGGTCCAAGGACGACATCAAAGACGAGACTGCCGAAACCCATTGGATGCACCCTTCGAGACGGGACTACCAGTCTCCTGTCAGGGGTATCCGTAGATCTGCGAGCGAACATCCGAAAATGACGCTGTGGACGGCTCGCACCAAACAGCACATCTTGGAAGAACCACTTTGGTCTGTTCATGAGGCGGTGAGCGGATCTTCATTTCATTTGCTATTCGTTACTCTTTGCCCCGGAGTAACCTCCAGCAGTCAGCAGGCGCTCTGATCAGAGTATCCTAACAGGCTGCTTGCATCGCGCGGTGCGCTTAGCCCGTTGGCAAGAGACGGGGACGGGAGCCGGTGTCAAAGGCGACAGACGTGAAGACTGCTGTGGTCACCTTGATCTGCTCGTCTCCATCGCAGGAGCGGCGCCAGGTTTTCACCTGAAACCTCATCAACGCTCGCTCCGTCGAGATTAGCTTTGCCACCGATGTGTTGGACGCATCTCGTGGGAAGGAGCACGATCTTCCGTCTGGCCTGGAGTTCTTGAGGCGGACCTGATTCGCCGTCGCCCTTTTTGTGCGAGCGAACCGAACGGCCACGCCGTCATTGTCATCGCGGAGGAACGCGGTTCCTCGGTTACGGCCGGCTTGCGGCCCCAGCAGATGAAAGAATGGCAATGGCTCGAACCAAAAGAGACGACACTTCCCAACCCAGCAGGAGCCGGAAAACGCCGGAGAAGTCCGTGTCGAAGTCCGCCTCCCGGTCTGCCACGAAGAAGCAGACTGGCGCTTCCAAGCGTGCCCAGCCCAAAGCGATGGCGGGCTCCCGGTCTGCAACGAAGTCCCAGGCTGTTCCCGCGAAGTCCCGTTCCTCCGCAGGATCGCGCACGGCAGCACGTTCATCCTCCGGCACATCGCGATCGCGTTCCACGACGCAGGCCCGCTCCGCGTCCCGCTCACGGTCTCAAGGCAGCCTGCTGAACCTGATGGCATGGCTCTCGAGCCTGGAGACAACGCTCACCTCCCCACAGGCGCGCGCCGTGATGGCCGAGGCTCTCAGGGCCGTCGCAAACGTGCTTGAAAAGCCGCAAAGCAGCGAGCAGGGCCAAAGCGGCGGAACACGAGAAGGCCGGAATGCCGTGTCGGCCGCAGGAAGTCTCGGCGCCGAGATCGTCGCGGCTCCGCTGGAGGTCGCCGCGGCTGCCATTGGTGCCGCAGGTGAGGTCGTGACGACCGCACTTGGCGGGTCGCCAGGCAAAGACGATGACCACGGCGCCGGTCGGAAGGGCGGCCGGCGGACCTCCTCGCGGAGGAAATCATCGGCGCACGGCGACTAGCCAACCTCATGACCTGACGATCGGACGGACCGCTCGGCATTACCAGGGAAAGTAAAAGGGCCGCCTCGTCGTAGGCGGCCTTCTCATCATCGGAGGTGCTAAGGCGTTATCAGGCCGCCTTGGCGACAGGAGCCGGTCCGGCCTCGTCCATGGCGCGCATGTATGTTAATCAGCATCGAATGGTGACCCTCGAGCCGACTRCCATCAAATGCATGGCTTTTCTGGCAAATTCATAGCGTCGGCGAGGTCATTATCGGCGCCGATAATGACCTCGCCGGATTTCTGTCTTGTGTCGCTAAACCAAGGCGTTGCGCTTCCCTTGCGAGGGGTCACAGCTTCGGTGCCGATTCACCCTGAGAAGGTCCGAAAGGCACACCTCACCTCAAACCCAACTTCAACAGGGCAGGCTTCATCGCTGTCCCAGCCCGTCTGGATGCCGACTTTATCAACGCAATCGGCACGTTCCGGAAGTAGGTCGTATTTCCGCGAAGCGGCGAAGAGCAGACGTTTACACAGCCGAAGAATTCGCGGAACGGATCCGGAAGACCGGGATATGCTGATGGACCCCCTTCAGCTGGGCCATCTCTTGCTCCATAGCAAAGGGCGCCAGAATGTCTTTGACGCCCGGCGCGCTCAGAACTTCACCCGTCAGACAGATCTCCTTTGCGTCCGACAGGCTCTGAACGCGGGCTGCGATGTTGACCGTTTGACCGAAGTAGTCGAGGCGCTCGTTCAGCGTAACCGCAATGGCCGCTCCCCTGTGAATGCCGACCTTGAGAATGACCTCCCGGCTTGGCAAGCGGCTATTGAACGCTTCCAAGTCCTGCAGCATCGCAAGTGCAGCCCGGACGGCATCCGCCGGCTCGACGAAAGCCGCCATGACAGCATCGCCGATGGTCTTGATGATCGCACCACCATGCCGGACCGTGACATCTCGCAATCGCTCGAAGTGCTGCTGGACCAGCGACAGGGCGTTGAGATCGCCGATCCGATCATAGAGGTCGGTCGAGCCTTTCAGGTCGGTGAAGAGTAGTGTGATGTCGCGGACGCCGATCCCCTCGACCGCCCGGATCGCTTCCGAGCGGAATAGGTCCCGGAAGGTCTGAGTCGCCAGCAGGCGGCTGCCTGATAGGTTGGACAGGAAGTCGAGCTCGGGAATCGCCAGGATCGGCAGGTCCTTGGCGGGGACAGCGGAGATGCCGAGAAACCCTTGCTGACCTGTGTCATTCTCGATCTCAAACACAATCCGGCCCGGTGCCATGGTGCCTACGGCTGGCTCGCAGCGGGTGCCCAGGTAGCGGATGCGGGCGATTTGAGGTGACGTGGCCGGTTCGCCTTCAACCCGGAAGTCAAAACCGGCATCAGTGTCGGGTCCCCACGCATGCAGAAGCCCTTCATTGGCGTCGACCTCGAGCTGGGTCATTCCTGGCGGCAGGTAGCTGACAGCGGAGGTCCAGGACCTGAGCATCTGGACAAAAGGTGTTCCGTCGGGCAGCAGTCCCTCGTCCGTCAGTTTGTAGGCGAAGGCAAAGTCTTGAGCCGAAAGGGTCTCGGGCCTGTGGAATGCGATCGACCTGATCTGCGGCGAGACCGTGAAGGTGACCGCGATGTAGTCGTCGAGCGCGGCCTCCAGATCGGCCCGGCACATGGCACAGTGGAACTGATTGCGCACCCCCTTGAGGCTGCCAAAGCTCTCGACCACGCAGGAACAGGCTGAGCAGAGCAGCAGCCAGTCCATCTCGAAGAGGCCCAGAAACGTTCCGTGCAGGAACAGATCTATGGCTTCGGCCTCGGCGATGTTTTTCTCGACGGCGAACCGGATCGGATTGATGCGGAACAGGGCGGCGTCATCGGCCGCCCGGATGTGGCTCTCCAGCTTGGAGACTACGCGTGGGCTCCAAGCGCGAGCTGCCTCCAAGGCAGCGAGGCGCTCGTCCAGGATCTGTTCGTGAACCAGCGCTTCCATTGCGCACCTATCCTGGCCCGCTGCCGACGGCCGCGGCAAGCCATGGCATCAAAGCGGCGCCGCTACCAACAGCCACCCCGAGGATGAGCAGCGCAAGGCCGATGCCCGCCGCTGCCCGCTGGCCCAGCGGCAGCAGCTTTTCGATGGCGACCACAAGCGTCAGCAGCAGCATCCAGGCCACGCTCATCAGGCCAGCGGCAACCAAAACAGCGAACAGGGCCCAGCAACAGCCAAGACAATAAACGCCGTGCCGAAGGCCCATCCGGAGAGCACCGAAGCGACCATCGCGCCAGTGCAGAGCCACAAACGCCAAGGGTGAGCGGCAATGGGCAAGGCACGTACGCTTGAGCGGGGTGAACTGATACAGCCCGGCGCCGACCAGAACGGCCCCGAGGGCGAGAGGCGCCCAACGCTCCCGCTCGGCGCTGGACAGGTGGGCGACAAACGAGCTGCCGGCTTGGACAAGGATGTAGACAAGCAGGCCTGCAGCCAGCCAGACCAGCAGGTATCCGGCAATGAAGATCCAGGTCGGGATGGCCATGGTCCGGGTTCGCCGCGCTTGGGCGGCCGCGAAGGTCAGCACCATTGGTGTCATGGCGGGAAGCATCATCGCCGCCATCATCACGGTCCACATTGCCACAAACGCAACCGCTTCCTGCAGCGACCAGCCGACTACTGGCATGCCCGTCATCGCCATCTCGCTCATGCCATCCATGGCCGAGCCGCTAGGTACTACGATGCCCGGCGGCTCGGTCATGTCGAAGGCTTGATACAGAGTCAGCACCCAAGCTCCCGCCGTCAGGACGCCGAGCGACAGCAGCAGGGACAACCGTGCCCGTGCCGGAGAAACCGTTAGGTGCGGCCTTACAAGTTGGCCGGTTCTGCTGGAAGTCCGCACCGGCACACCTCTCAAGGCGAGACAGGATCCGGTCCGGCCCAGTCAAACGGAATGTGCTTGCTCGACCGGCTGTCGCCGGACCATTGGAAGCCGAATCCCTCTGTGCGCACATCGACTGATCGGCCCCAGGTGGCGACTTGCCCGGGTCCGACCTCAGATCCCGGCGGATTGAGCATCTGGACCCGCTGACCCGGCGGTGTCGTCGGCCCGGTCAGGGCCTCCGCTCGCCCGACGACCCGGTTTGGGATCTCGGCTCGCCAGAAGGCAAGGTCGTCCGCGACTTCAAAGGTGATGGGGACGAATTCGATGCCTCGGAATTCTCCGACCAGAGCGGCAAACTGGGCAGGCCATCCGCCGGCTTCACCGGCAAAAATCCGCTGCAGGGCCTCGCGCTGTCGCCCGTCGGCACTTTCATCGATGAAGAGGCCCATTGCCACAGTCGCGTCGCCAGCCCAAACGTTGCCCTCAAAGGCGGCAAGGGCGAGCAGGTTCAGATCGTCGAGCCGGATCTCGCCAAAATGACCTTGCCGGACATGCCATGCCAGCATGCCTTGGCAGGCGTTGTTCGTCGGGGCTTGGGCGAACTCACAGGGGCAGGGGATATCGCAGCTGCAGATGTCGAACCAGTCGCCAGCGAGACGCCATTCAGGGACCGTTGCCATTGGATGTCCCTCCGTAAAGATGAAATCTTACTCTGATCTGCGGCGGTGAGCGTACGGCTTGGCACTAATGAAACCACAAACCATTACGCGAAGGCACAACCAGATCGGGCCACTTCAAAATACTACCATCCGGCAAACCCAACAATGGGGACCAAACCCGCAACCGCCTTTCTCTCAGGCGGGTTCACTTGGCAGTTATCCGACGCCTTGTTGCATGAATGAGCAAGTTGGTAACCGGGATCGGGTAACGTAGAGGCTTGTTCGGCTTCTGACCAAATGTCTCCACCATTCCCTTCAAGGCCAATGCCGCGCGCCGTCACCACATTCCCAAGCAGCGATACCGGGTGACGAACTGGGCCGAGTATGACGCTGCCCTGCGCCAGCGCGGAAGCCTGACGGTCTGGTTTTCTGAGGAAGCAATCGCCGCTTGGCGGGCCGAGCCGCGGACGACACGCGGTGGTCAGCCGCACTACTCGGCCCTGGCGATCCGGACAGCCTTGACGCTGCGGGCGGTGTTCCGGTTGGCGCTGCGTCAGACGGAAGGCTTGATCGGCTCGATCCCCCCAACTCCTGGGCCTGGATCTGGCGGTGCCCGATCACTCAACCCTGAGCCGGCGGGCCGAAACGCTGGAGGTGCCAAGACCATGTTCGAGGTCAGGAGGACCTGTTCATCTGCTGGTGGACAGCACGGGCCTGCGGCTGTGCGGACCCGGCGAGTGGCTGGTCGAAAAACATGGTACTCGGAGACGCCGGTCCTGGCGCAAGCTGCATATTGGCGTAGACGCCGAGACCGGACAGATCCTCGCATCAGAGCTGACCACCAGCGATGTCGATGATGCTTCGCAGGTCGACCCCTTGCTCGACCAGATCACGGCTCCTCTTGCCTCCTTCATCGGCGACGGAGCCTACGATCAGACTGGCATTTACGACACTATCGCCAAGCAGCATCCTGATGCGGACGTGATCGTCCCGCCACGCTCAACGGCGGTGCCGAGTGAGATGATAAAGAGCGCTCCGTCCCAGCGCGATCGGCATCTGCAAAGTATCGCGGAGCATGGACGCATGGGCTGGCAAAGGAGGTCCGGGTACACGCGTCGAGCCTTGGTGGAGGCCGCCATCAGCCGGCTTAAACGGGTGATTGGAAACGCCTTACGCTCGCGGACGGAACAGCGCTGCGCCACTGAGGTCGCCATTGCAGTTCAGGCCTTGAACCAGATGCTTGAGCTGGGACGCCCGAAGTCCGTCCGCATCGCTTAAACACAGACGTGGGGTGGGTGGAGTGCGTTCCCCAACCGATCCGTGCAACACAACCGCTCTCTGGTCTGACTTGAGCTTGGCCGACCTGGGTTTTTTTAAGATCCGGCTTCTTCAGGGGCTCTCTGACCGGCTCCATCATCGAACCAGTGATCGGGCCTTGAGGTTGTAGTCATGAACTACCCGCCACTCCGCCTCATGAACGAGGAGGAATGCCAATGCCCCGCCATGATTTCCACCTGAGCTCCAAGGATCGGCTCATCTGGGACAGGGAAGGGGTCGATCTGCCCGACCCCATGACCGCTAACGGCGCGGCCGACAAGGGCGCGGCGGAACTCTGTGGCGGCCTGCTGCATGAAAGCAAAGCGGGCTGCTGCTGGACCGTGGCGGTCACGGACGAGGGAGACGAGCTCGTCCATGTCACATCGCTCTGAGGCCGCCAACAAACCCCAGGCGAGTGACGCCCTGCTACGGGCCGAGCTGGCGGATCTGCGCGCCTTGTTCCAGCAGGCCCCCGGCTACATGGCGGTCCTGCGGGGCGATGACCATGTCTTTGCCCTGGTCAACGATGCCTTCCGGCATCTTGTCGGGGATCGCGACCTCATCGGCAAGCCGGTGCGCGAGGCGGTGCCGGAACTCACCGGGCAGGGCTTCTTCGAGCTGCTCGACGAGGTCTACACCACCGAAAAGCCCTTTGTGGGCCACCAGATGCCGATGACGCTGCAGCGGCAGCCGGAGGGGCCGGCCGAGGAGATCTTCCTCGACTTCGTCTACCAGCCGATCATCGGAGCAGATGGGAAGGTCTCCGGCATCTTCATCGAGGGCAGCGATGTCACGGCACGAGTGCGTGCCGCCGAGTACCAGCAGCTGCTGCTCAATGAGCTCAACCACCGGGTCAAGAACACGCTGGCGACGGTGCAAGCCATCGTCTCACAGACGCTGCGGAATGCCCCCACTCCGCCTGAGGCGCGGGCCCTGATCGAGCAACGCATGATCGCGCTGTCCCGCGCCCATGATGTGCTCACCCAGGAGAAATGGGAGGGTGCGGACCTGCACGCGATCATTGACCAGGCGCTGGCGCCATTCCGAGAGAGCGGCAACGACCGCTTCCGGGTGTGGGGACCGGCGCTCCGGCTGTCGCCGCGCATGGCGCTCGATCTGGCCATGGCGCTGCACGAACTGGCCACCAATGCCGTCAAGTACGGTGCCCTATCGAATGCCTCTGGCACGGTTGACCTCACGTGGGAGGTGGATGTCGGCAGCACGCCGCCGCGCCTCAAGCTGCGCTGGCAGGAGCACGGTGGTCCGCCGGTTGAGGCGCCTAGCCGCCGCGGCTTTGGCACCCGGCTGATCGAGCGCAGCCTGGCGCAGGACTTGGGCGGAGAAGCCCGGATCGAGTTCGCCCGGACGGGTGTCATCTGCACGGTCGACACTCCGATCGCGTAAGTTCAGGGTCCTGGTGCACGTTGGACACGGAGCGATACCGGGGAGCATAAGGTTCTGTGGGGCAGCCCGTGAGAGTCTCCTCCGGGCAACCGACGGTCAGGCCCGATCAGCGGCAGTATAATGAGGACCAAGATGGTAGGCGATATTGTTGCCCCACAATTCCTTATGCTCTCCAAACAGCGTTCTTTTCTCAGCGTCTGTCGCGACCTGCCGTGATTTCTGCGACGGACGTGGTATTCCTGTTGGTCCCGACGAGGCAGCGGCCGGACCATGCCGCTGCTCCATACTCGGTTGAGAAACCTATTCCCTAGGGGTGATYACTCCGGCAGCAGACAAAGGGAGCCGCAGGTGAACGCTTCCGATTTCCTGACGGGCACGGGCGCGATGGGCGCTCGCATCAGAGATCATGACTGGTCCGCCTCGCCGCTGGGTCCTCTCAAGACGTGGCCGCAGGTGTTGCGCCTTACCTTGAGCCTCGTGCTGCAATCCAAGTTCCCGGCCTTTGTTGTGTGGGGACTGGAGCTCATCAGCCTCTACAACGATGCCTACCGGCCCCTCTTGGGCTCCAAGCCCGAGGCGTTGGGGCGACCGGCGGATCAGGTCTGGCCTGAGGCTTGGGAGATCATTGGGCCGGTTGTAGCGGGCGCACTGCGCGGTGAGGCGAGCTACTTCGAGGATTGGCCTGTCACGTTGCAGCGCAAGGGCTATCCGGAAGAGACTTGGTGGACCTTCTCGTACAGTCCGATCCGCGACGAGGCTGGTGAAATTCGGGGCATGCTCGCGATCTCGCAGGAGACAACCAACCGGGTGCTCACCGAGCAGCGTCTCCGCTTCCTGGTTGATCTGAAGGGCCGCCTGCGCAGCTTGTATGATCCGCGTGAGGTCATGACCACCGCGGCAGAGATGCTCGGCCAGCACCTGAGGGCAAGCCGCGTCGGGTACGTGGAAATCGACCCGACCGGCGAGACCATGGTGGCCGAGCGGGATTGGACAGCTCACGGGATCCTCAGCTTTGCCGGCCAATACCGCCTTGCGGACTTTGGCTTGCCGGTCGTCGACGAGTTGAGGACCGGACGCACCATCCGCCTCGACGATGTTTCAGCCGATCCACGCACTGCGGAGGCATCCATCGCGGCGGAGTTCATCCGCACCGGCAAGCAGGCCACCATCATCGTGCCGCTCATCAAACAGGACCAGCTTGCGGCCTGCCTCTATGTTCATCAGGCCGAGCCCCGGCATTGGCGCGATGTCGATGTGAAGCTGGCCGAGGATGTGGCCGAACGCACCTGGACGGCAGTCCTGCGGGCGCGGGCGGAAACGGCCCTGAGGGAAAGCGAGGAGCGCTTCCGGCAGTTCGCCGAACACTCCTCGACCGCGCTCTGGATCCTGAACCTTGAGACGCGGCGGCTGGAATACCTTAGCCCGGCTTACGAGGTGATCTGGGGCGAGCCGGTGGATGTGGCGCTGAGCGAGCCTGACCATTGGGTCAAGACCCTTCATCCTGACGACCATGACCAAGCCATCACCGCCATCGAGCGGGCCTCACGCGGCGAGGAAGGAACGCACGAGTACCACATCATCCGACCTGATGGTGGCGTGCGCTGGATCCGGGATCGGTTCTTCCCCATCCGGGACGAGTACGGGCAGGTGCGGCAGGCCGGCGGTGTCGCTGAGGACCTGACGCAGCACGAAGGCTCCATGGTCTACGTGGTCGATGGGGATGATGTCTCGCGGCGAGAGCTCTGCCTGCGGCTCCAGGGTGCCGGGTATCAGGTCAAAGACTTTGCCTCGGCCCAGGCTTTTGTCGAGGTCGCACCAGTGCTGGTGCCTGGCTGCGTGGTGCTTGACACGCGAGCCCCGGAAGCCGGAGGGCTGATGCTCCCGAAGGAGATGAAGGCGCGCCGGGCCGGGCTGCCGGTGATCGTGCTTGGAGAGGCCGATGGGGATGTGAGCGTGGGCGTCCAGGCCATGAAGGCAGGCGCGGTCGATTTCCTCAACGTGCCCTACCCTTTGGAACAGTTGCTGGACGCGCTCGCGGCTGCCCAAGCGAGCATCCGTGAAACAGCGGAGCGTAGTCAGGCGGCCGAACTCGCCGCAGCGACCATCGCGGCCTTGCCGCCGCGCGAGCGGGAGGTGCTTGACGGGCTGCTTGTGGGAGGCACCAACAAGATGATTGCACGCGACCTTGGGCTCAGCCCACGCACGGTCGAGGCACATCGGGCCCGCATCATGGAGCGGCTGGGGGCTCAAAGCCTGCCCGAGCTGGTGCAGATTGCGGTTGCGGCAGGCTTGCAGCCCAAACCGCAGGATAGGCAAGGCTGACCACGCAGGTGATAAGAAACGGCCCCGCTCCGCATCTCTTCCGCATCTCTAATGCGGCCGGACCGCGTCCGAGAATGGAATACAGAGGATTGTTTCGCCGGATCCGTCAGCGATCTCGATGACCGCATCTCGCCCCAGGTCATCCACTTCGTCTACGAGCTCCCGTGCCACTTTCTGAGCTTCTGCAAAGGCTGCATCCAGGTCGGGCAGCTCTGTGCCGTCCGGATCCACCTCGAGCTTGTCTCCGTTTCGGATATGGAGATAGTACAGAGGCATCATGGCAATAAACCTGCTCTGGATGAGGAGTATAGGTCCCAGGTCACCTCTGCCCAGCCTTTGTGGGAGGAAGCAGAAGACAACTGGATTGCACCAAACATCAGCAAAGGGCCAGAGCGGCACAATTCGCGATCCATGATCCTGCGGTGCAAGAGGGAATCCGAGATCCGCTAGCCCGACACCAGATAGCAGATTGAGCCGACGGATGAGGTTGGGGGCATCTCACGGTGACCTCTGGACGCTCATAGACGCTCCCGACCGGTGAGCCGGGAGCGTTCCAATCGAAACGAGAGATGCTCAGGCCGCGCGGTTGAGGCGCTGCGCCGTTTTGTCAGCCTGCACGGTCACGGTTTTGGCGGCTTCATCTGCCATCTGGAGCATGAGTTCGGCGATGCGCCGGCTATTCTCAACTGTCTGCTCCAAGTTGTCGCGCAGCAGCGAACTCTGCACCTCAGCAAGGTCGGGCATTGACCGGCAGCGGGCAAGAGCTTGCAAGCCGTCGAGGTTGCGTTGTAAGCGCTGCTGGCTACGGGCGACCACCTCACGCGACACGTCTTGCAGGCCGCGCGCCAAGGCAGAGCTAGACTGTGCCGCCACCCGCAGGTTGTGTACCGCCTCTTCGCTCAGCCCCAGTGCATCAGCGTCGGCGCGGCCAAAGATCTGCAAGCCTTGTCCGGTCGTGCGACGGGTCAGTTCTGCGAACGCGCCGAAGCTGGTCTCCACCGCCTCCTGCATGGCCTGAGCCATCGTTTGGGCACTGTCGACGCCGACCCGCAGCGTGTCGGCCACGTCCTCCGTCACCCGCTGCACGGCTTCGACCTGCTCACGAGCCCGTCGGTTGTCAGTGCGCTTACTATCATCAATGCTTGCCATTTCATCCTCCACTGTCTCGGCTATGGCGTTGGCTTCCTCATCACTCAGCACCTTGAGCACGGCGGGAAGCAGCTCTTTTCTGTCGTCCCGAATGTGCTGCTGGAAAATGGGCCTCAGCTCAGCCACTTTGCCGAGGAACTCACTGCTGTTCTTCGGCATGGCCTCGAGTTTCGCCAGAAGCGCATTCATTTGCTCATTGTCATTGCTGGCCTCCTGCAGGAGATCGTCCATCCCGCGCCGTCTCAGCACCGGGAAGAGATGCTCTGTCTGCAAGGAGGCTAGAAGTTCCAGTTCCTCCTTTAGATCAGTGAACAGGCGCGCACGCGTTTTGATCGCGCTATCGGACGTCGCGAGAAGCTTTTCAAACAGCTCGTTCGCTTTGTCCGGTGGTGTTTGGCTGAACCGTTTGTTGGCAGACATCGTTTCTCCCTGGCAGTAGAAGGGGTGGAGTAGGTGATTGAAACTAGACTACGTGAAGTGACGTCAGCCGCAGGTTGAGCGGCACGAACTCATAAAAACGGGAAGGGTACTCGCGTGGCCGCCCCTGTTGACTTCTACATCGGCGATACAACGCGCCGACCACCCTGAGGCGCCCCCAGATTCTTACTATGTTCGTCGTTCAATCAGTAAGCTTGGCAGTGTCCCACCGGCTGTGTGCGACTATATCGGTTTAGCTCACCCGTCTTGAGAGAGATGTTGGAGTTCTAGCCGATATTTGTGCGCCCTCTGGAGTGCCTCGGTGGCGCGCCGCTCATGGAACGAGCGCTGGAACTCGGTGTGAGCCTGTCGCGCATAGGCGATGTGCGTCTGGGCAGCAGTCTCACAGGCTCTGATCAGGGAGTCTATTTCTTTACACGACTCGATCATTGTTATTCCTTCCGGTTTCGAATGGTGAATGATGCTCGCGACCCCGCCTGTGCCCGATGAAGGAGGCTTATGCGGCTTAGCTGCAGTTGCAAAGCCGCCTAGTGCCAGCCTCCTGAGCGCCAGGTCACAAAGAGGGGAACGCGCCTCCAAAAAGCAAAGTAGTCGTGCTCAAACATTCCCAAGCTCCTCCCCTGCTCAATTGACACCTTTAGGCAGCGAACGACTGGCGGTGCTGTTGCCGTCGCAGGGTTTCCAGGAGATCCACATACGGCTGGCGCTTCTCCCGATGAGCGACTCTGATCTTGCCCTCGAGGTGCTCTTTCAGCTTTGGGTCGAGAGCTCTTGTCTGCACGTTTTCCAGTTCAATCTTGGCAGCAAAGTCGATGTCGCCAAGCGTATGGAGAACCTCTCGCATCATGGCGTCGAGGCTCGGCGAGTACATGCGATACGTCTGGTGGGATTTGTTGGGCATGGTTTCCTCTTGTCGTTCTTGCTTCTTGGCCAAGAGATGGCGGAATTAACTTAGATTAACAAGCGCAGAGCGGTGGGTAGGATTACGACGGATCTTTACGTACTCGGGGTCGGAACAAGAACTGTTCCCAAAGACGTTGGTGCGTAATTCGGCCTGAGGTGTCGCGCGAAGATCGGGGTGAGGTATAGAGGCAGTCCTTCGAAGCGGAGAGCTGCATGCCGTACAAGGTCAATCAAGAGCGCCGCCACAGAATCCCAAAGGCCCGCTACCACGTGAAGAATTGGCGCGACTACGATGCGGCACTGCGTCGGCGGGGCGACCTGACGGTGTGGGTGACGGCTGAAGCACTTGAGGCATGGACGCCGGCAAACACGGGCCGGCGTGGTCGACCACAGCGATACTCTGAGATGGTCGTCGAAACGGGCCTGATGCTGCGGCTGGCTTTTGGACGGCCCTGGCGCCAGACCGAAGGCATGCTGGCCTCGATCCTGCGTCTGCTCGGCTTGGACCTCCCGGTTCCGGATCACACCACCTTCTCGCGCCGCAGCGTCGACCTGACCGTCGCCAAGGCGGTGAGAACAGCAACCGGTCCAGTGAATGTGGTGATCGACTCCACCGGCCTGAAGGTATTTGGTGCCGGCGAATGGCAGCGCGAGAAGCATGGCGGCAAGGGGCGCCGAACCTGGCGCAAGCTCCACCTGGCTGTTGATCCCGACACCGGCGAGATCCTTGCTTCAGAGCTGACAACCACGGAAGACGGCGATGCCTCACAGGTCGGTCCACTGCTTAATCAGATCTCCGGCCCAATCGCTTCGGTCACGGCTGATGGCGCGTACGATGGCGATCCCGTCTGCCGCACCGTCGCCGAGCGGGATCCTGCCGCTGCGGTGATCATTCCACCGCGATCAACAGCAGTACCGAGCAACACGGCCGAGACGACGCCTACGCCGCGGGATCGGCACCTCCGGATGATCCAGGAGCGTGGTCGGCGCGGCTGGCAAAAGGCGGTGAACTACGGCCGTCGGTCATTGGGCGAGGTGGCGATGATGCGCTACAAGACCGTGATCGGGCACCGTCTCCACGCCCGAACTCTGCCGACGCAAAGGGCCGAAGCCGCGGCGGGCTGCAAGGTCATCAACATCATGACCCGCCTCGGCATGCCGGTATCACAGCGTATCACCTGAGCCCCGCCGCAGGCACGCGAGCGGTCTGCCTCTGAATTACGCACCAAAGTCTGCGCAGGTTGCTGTTGTCGAGGCGGAACTGCTCGACCTCTTGCTCCAGTCTCTCGATCTTGCCGGCCAGATCCGAGATCAGCTCGCGCAGGGCCGTCGAGGACAGGGGCTTGCTGGAACCACCGGGCGGCCATGTCATGCCGGGATTGAATCATGAATGCCCGAAGGGAGGAATCCCTCGCCCCCTAAAATGCCCCGATTGCCTCGAAAGCCACGCCTGCCCCCCAGTCGCTAAGTTATTGATTGCAGAAGTTATAGCTTGGCAGAGAGAAGTGAAGCAAGGGTTGACTACGTCGTGGAGTCAGGAAATCCAGCGCTGCATCAAGCAGCGTTCGCGTGTGGTCGGGAACGCAGCTGCGAGCGAGCAGATGGGAACTGCCAACCCGAGCATTGAAAGCGTTCAATGGCGGCAAAAGCCTTTGTTTTTAAGCCATTTTAGTGGATTCGAAGGAAGCCCTCCTCTCTCGATCAGGTTAACAAACTGACTTGAGAAACGTTTGCAAACGATCCTTTTCTCGTGATCGCGAAGTATGTACAAAGAGCCGAAATCTCATCAGAAATTGACCCATGGCTCCCTCCCCTACTCGGCAACGCCTGATCGGTTACGCCCGCGTCTCGACCGAGGAGCAGACAACAGACGCTCAGCTCGACGAACTCAAGGCTGCAGGCTGCGAGGTCATCCATCAGGAACACGGATCCGGCGCCTCCCGAACTCGGCCAGTTCTCTCTCGGCTCATCCGCGAGATCTCGAAGGGCGAAGTCCTCGTGGTCGTTCGGCTCGATCGTTTGGCCCGGTCGGTTAGCCATCTGCTCGAAGTGATCGAGACGCTTGAGGAGAAAGGTGCCCACTTCAAATCCCTCAGGGATCCGATCGACAYGTCGACCCCGCAAGGCATGTTCTCTCTGCAGGTCCTGGGCGCCGTCGCTCAGCTGGAGCGATCGCTCGTCTCGGAGCGCACGAAGGCTGGCGTGAAGGCGGCAGTGGCTAAGGGGAAGAGGCCTGGGAACCCCGGCTTGCGTGAGAGACGGCCGGAGGCAATCCGTAAGACCGCCCTCGCCCGCGATCGCGTCTATGTGGGCGACCTTTTGACGGCGGCCAATTCCTTCCTTCCTGTTGTCCGTCAGATGCGGCCGGATCATAGCTGGCGAGATGTCGTGCAGGTGCTGAATGCACGAGGCCAGCGGTGGACAGATCAAAGCCTCCGGAGGGCAGTCAAGCGATTGGTCGCCGAGCGGATGGCTGAACCGGAGTTGTTACGGAAAGCCGGAAGGCGACCTCCGGACGATCGCATCATGACCTTGATTGCCGGCATTGCGATCTCTAACCCGACCCTTACCCTGCGTGAGATCGGCGCTCAGCTGGAAGGGATGCGAGAGCGGACGCCACGAGGCGGGAGAGAATGGAAGGCCAGCTCGGTCAAATTCCAACTCGACCGGGCCCGCAAAATGGGCCTCGCAGTCCCTGACATCCAGTGATCGCGATGCTGTCACCAGGTTTTGCGTTCGATGTGCGACACTTGGATAGCTTGTGCCACCCTTGGTAGATCATGATGACCTGCCAGCAGGTTGCGGACAAGTCGCCGATAAGTCAAATTGACCTACAAGCCTCGGATTCGATAGCCGCGACGGCACTTCCGCCGGAGCCATTTCACCAGAGCTTCGAGCGCCCTGCCCTGATCCTCGTGGACTTCTACACGTTTGCGGCGAGGCTTCCCGATACCGCCCTACTCGCCGACCCATGCCGCTTAAGGATGCTGCCTGCTCCCATTCGCTCACCACGTCTCGCCCGGGTCCTCAAACTCCATCAGCTCGCCGCCAATCCGAGCGAGGGCATCATCAAGAGGCGACTCGCCTTTGCCGGCGCCTTTTGGCCGGAGCCCCCTCCCCTGCCCTCGGACGAGCCTGCGCTTCACGAGCCGCGTAGCCTCTACCGCGAGATAGGCCAGTTCCTGATCCGGCATGCCATCCAGGAGCTCGTCGAGTTGCCTTCGCGCCGAGCTTGCCCAACGACACTGGCTCTGGCGCCTGTGTCTCCTCACGCACCGGCCTCGGCGGGGAGGTCCGGCGGACCGGTTTGTCAGGTGGCGGAGTGTCCCGAGCAGGTCCCCCTGTCGCTCATCGCGAACCGTGTTTCGCGCCATGCCACCTCCAGCCTGTTTTCCTCTCGTTAACCATACTGGCCGCCACGCCTTCGTCCTTCAACCCAACGGTGACGGTCCTGATGGTTTCGCGAAAGAATGGCCCCTCACCCTACAAAGGGTTGCTCTGTTCAGCGGAGGGCGCCGGTCGGTCAGCTTCATGAAGATCCGACCCATTATCCACCATGGTATCGGGTGTCATCTCGACCCCATGAGCAGGCAGTCGCATAAGAAGGCGGCACAGGCGCGCCAATGTCGAACGCAGATCATGGCGGTGGACCACCATGTCGACCATGCCGTGTTCCTTCAGGAATTCGGCCCTCTGGACCGTCGGGCAAGTGCTCGCGGATCGTCTGCTCGATCACCCGAGGGCCGGCAAAACCAATCAGAGCTCCTGGCTCGGTCATATGGACATCACCCAGCATCGCATAAGAAGCCGTCACCCCGCCCGTGGTCGGATTGGTGAGAACCACGATATAGAGTAGCTTTCTCTCGCGTAGCCGCTGGATCAGAACCGTGGTGCGCGCCATCTGTATGAGGGACAGGATGCCCTCCTGCATTCGGGCTCCACCTGAGGCGGTGAACGCCACATAGGGAGTGGCCCGCTCGATCGCCGTTTCGGCGCCTCTGATGAACGCCTCCCCTGCCGCCACCCCGAGCGAGCCGCCGATGAAATCGGGGTCGTGGGCTGCCACAGTCATCGGCAGGCCTTCGACAGTTCCTGTGCCGACTTTGATGGCATCCGCCAATCCGGTTTTCGTGCGGGCCTCTTTCAGCCGGTCAGTGTAGCGCTTGGTGTCCTGGAACTTCATCGGGTCGGATTCCAACTCTGGGACGGGTACGTTCGTCCACTGGCCCTCGTCGAAGGTCAGCCTCAGGCGCTAGATCGCCGACAGGCGCATGTGGTGGCCAGAGCCTGGGATCACCCATTGGTTGGCCTCGACGCCCTTTTGGAACACTACTTGCCCGGAATCCGGGCACTTGATCCAGAGGTTATCAGGCGCATCCCGCTTGAACAGGGTTTTGATCTTTGGCGCGACATCGGTAATCCAGCTCACGCGGTGTTCCTTCCCTATCTGCCGGCGCGGCACAGACCACGGGAATGCAGCAGGAGTGCGACGCCGAACTGGTCGCCCCCTCTCTGGCGGCTCAGTCATAGTTCACAAATCAGAGGGGTTCAGCCATAGCCCGGCCAGGGCAGATCCGAAGATGGCACTGCCTAATGAGGGGACAAAGAGCGTTGGTGAGTCCAGCAATACAGCTCAATCGGGCAAGAGAACTCGACGCCATGGCGGCCGTTCTTCCGATTGCGGCGGCTGATCGCTATGCTGCGGTGCTGACCGACGCCGATGTCGCCACCCTGAAGCATCTTGCCGATACCGGGATAGGCGCCAACACGCTGCGCGCCCTCGCCTCTGATCATGCCTATCTCGAGGCTTTGTGCCGCGACGCAACCGGAGGCCCGCTCCCATGGCCGGCCGATCCCGAGCTCGTCCAGAAGTTCGTTGCCCACCACATGTGGGATCCGGATCAGAGGGCCATCGATGCGGCTCACGGCATGCTCGACGACGTTGCCGAAGACCACTGGGATCGGAGTATCCTCAAGGTCAAAGGGCCCCGTGCTCTCAAGACGGTCTCCCGGCGGCTCTCCAACTGGTCGACCCTGCACCAGTGGAAAGGCGTTGAACCGCGGTTCGAGCATCATGGCATCAGGAAGTCTCTACGTCTCGCCATGAAAGCGTCGGGACATGACCCACTGCGCAAGAGCCGCAAGCCCGTCACCCGCGATATTCTCGACCGACTCTTGGCCGCCTGCAGCGGTTCCAAAGCTATTGACCTCCGCGATCGGGCCATCCTCCCGTTCGCGGCCGGCGGCCGGCGGCGCAGTGAGGTGGCGACCCTGAGGCACTCCCAGATCAGCGCGGCCGATCCCATTAAGCTGCGGCCAGCGGACCCCACATCGCCAACGGCGCCCTGTGTTCGCATTGCTCTCAGCCGGACGAAAACCACCACGGCAGGGCAGGGTGCCTTCGTGTTTGCTGCGGGCCGTGCGGCTATTGCCCTTCACGAATGGATGCAGGCCGCCAACATCACCTCCGGGCCGATCTTCAGAGGCTGGTGAGCAATTATCTTTCCTTTCGCGTGAGGCGGCGCAGCAGGATGCGGCTCATGGCGAGATAGAGCAGCATCTCGCCGGTCTCGATCAGGCGTTCGTAGTCCTTGGCGAGCCGCCGGTTGGTGGTGAGCCAACCGATGGTCCGCTCGACAACCCACCTGCGCGCGAGCACCTGGAAACCGCTCGGGCGCGTCGGCGGCTCTGCGTCAGCCCGCATCCAGGTTCCGCCGCTCCACCAATGCT
>NZ_JBFUMH010000050.1:0-35270 GCF_054049475.1 Microvirga sp. P5_D2
GCATCCGAGATGGGGCAAAGCAAATGTTAAGGCGCTTTTGACGTTCAATGTTGACGGGGCGAGGTTCAGAGCGCTCAGAAGCGGCGACAGGGTAGCGGTCTTCGATGCCGAAAATCGGCTGCTCATTTCCACAACGTCATTCACGAGTGAACTCGGACCATTCTTTGCAAAATTACTAGATTTCAAGCTAGTGCTCTCGAATCGCAAGGGCGCGCCTGAGACGCCTCCACCGGCTTACGCTTTCCTCCCCTTTTACGTGGATCAAGATGCAGGATGGGCAAAGCCGCTAAGCTCATTTGACAGACTTCAGCAGTACGCCAATTTCAAGAAATTCTTGATCGAATTCCATTCTGGCATTCGTCCCAATCGGTATTACGAACTTATCGCTGATAAGAAAAAGTTGGAAATCGAGAAGAGGGAATTGGAGCATGATCATAGGGTCGTGCAAAAGGCTGTCGCGCGTCTAGGACTGGAACCGAGTTTTGATGGCATCGAATTGTCTTATGCTTCTCACGAAGATGCAATCGACGGATTTTTGGTAAGATTGAAAGTCCTTCGCGAAATTCGACAGGCAAGGGCCCTTGAACTTTCTGATATACTTGATCTGCGGACGACGCTGAACGAGCAAGCCTCTATCGTACAAGCATCTGTCAATGAACTCGCAATGGATGCAGAATGGGCTTCGGATGACGCACGGGACGAGATCCCGTGTCCGACATGTGGAACCCGTCACCAAAACAATTTTGCCAATCGCTTCTCAATACTTAGAGATCGTGAAGAATGTCTCGAGTTTCTAAGCAACACAAATCGGAAAGTCCGTGGTCTCTCACGACGGGTAGAGGAGTTGCAGGAGACCATTCGGTCCACAGACAAAACTGTTTCGGAGATTCAGGAGATTCTCGAGCGACAACACGGGGATGTAACTCTTAAAGACGTTATAGAAAGCGAAGGACGCCGCGCTGCCTTTGACGTATTTGCTTCTCAACTTCGAGATTTGCAGGGTGCTATCGGAAATAAGATTGCGGCAGCGTCATCCATCAATGATGAGATAAAGAAGCTCAACGACCCTGCCATTAAGAGGAAGGTCGAGAACTACTACGCGTCTCTAATGGGAAAATATCTGAGAAGTCTAAACTTCCTCGATCCTGACAATGATGCAATCACGAAGATTACCGGAAAGATTGTTGAAACTGGCAGCGAGCATCCACGCCTGCTTCTCGCATACATCTTATCTCTCTCAGACACGATTCATCGATTCACAACATCCTTCACTGCGCCCTTGGTCATTGATAGTCCCGTCCAACAGGAGCAGGATCGTACCAATGCCCCCGCCATAGTGAAGCTTGTAACGTCAAAGCGGCCTAACGGCGGACAGACTATCATTGGAACAATTTCCCTTCATGGGATTGAGCTTACAGACGCTAAGAAGATCGTGTTTGAAGAGAAGAAGTCCGCCCTTCAAGCTGCTGAGTATTCCAATGTTTATGGACGAATGAGAACACTGATGCAGAGCATGTAGTGTGACGTCTAGTCTGTAGCACGAGATAACAATGAACCACGGAAAGCGACATCCATTGCTGGCGGATCACGTCGCGATAAAGCGAAAGTTGGTCCCTCCGTTCGTCGGTGCTGCTGGGAACAAACTGTTTCAATACTCCTGGACACGACAACTCGTCCCGGAGGCAATTTGGATAGCGCTCATAATTGATCATTGCGGCTATGAGGCGGCAGTCAAGGTGTGTCGGGATTTGGTGATAACCGCAAGACATGTCGTTGAAAGGCTGGACGCGCCGATGTTCGTTAGGTTTAGTGCGTTCTCGACACTGAAGCCCGAAGAAAAAACTGCTCTTGCCACTAGCCTTGACGCAAGTGTTCGTGCGGAGATCAATGCCGCCTTACGTCCTCTTTGCTCAATCGCAAGTTCCCATCCGCTCGCATTCTTGGATGTTGACTCGAAACCCGAGGACTTGGTCGCCAACAACTTCGCAGTGGTTTTACGTGAATGCTATGATCGAAACGGTCGCCTCTCGGTCCTGTCCATGGCACTGGCGTACCGCCTTGGCATCGATCAAGGTAAGGTCCATGTCGCAGACCATTTGGTCGATGATCTTATCCATCGGTTCAAGGCGATCGGCAACTATCCCGATACCGAGGCAGCACAGCAAGCGGCTGGCGCTTTCAGGGCCGCTGCGCCAAATCTATTTATGATGCACCAAGACGAGGGACGTGCCTTCCAGAACGACGAGGCATGGGGTAACGACTTTTGGGACGGAGTTGCTGGGTTTGGCCCCTGTCTATTGCCCGACACCATACAAGATGAAGATCCTGAAAGCGACGATCCCGCTGAAGCGTTCATCATTGCCTATCGCAACAGTGTCAGGAATGACTTACGTGAGCGATTGAAGCAGTGGCCACTGAACCTCAAGGCTATTGAGACTTACGAGGTCGTGTCAGCGCTCATTTGCAGGCAGGCTACGCTTGCGATCGATTTGGCGTCAGCGCCCGCCATCTGGAACCCGCATACTGCGCCAATAATTCTGCGCGCCATGGCCGATGTGTTCATTTCCATGGCCTGGATCCTCAAGGACCCGGGACCTCGGTCCAAGCAGTTTGTCGAAGATGGTCTTGGCGCGATGAAGCTTCAGGTTGCCCACCAAGAGCGTGCACTTGAGCAGACGACCGATCCGGATGAGCGAGAGCGATTGAGCCTGATGATTGAAGTCGGCCGCGAATGGCTTGCATCCCAGCGCATGCACCAGTTCGTTGAGGTGAATCTAGGCAGTTGGTCAGGCCTCAACACGAGGAAGATGGCCGACGAGGCAGGTTTTATCGACTTCTACAATCACGTCTATCAACCTTTCAGTGGGGTTGCCCATTCGAACTGGACTCATGTCAGCATCTTCAACACGGTACATTGCCAAAATCCTGCCCACCGAGGGCATCGGGCACCGGCAATTGTGCCAACCGATCCGGATCCTCATTGGCTTCTCCTTGCTACCAAGTACCTGAGCAAGGCGCTTGGGCATTTCGATGAGGTCCATGGACTTACCAACCTGCCCCATGGCGCGTTCGATTTCATCGAAACGCAGATAGTGGCTAGCGGCTCTGAAATCGAGTAAGTTTCTTGCTGGCGAAGAACATCAAGGCCCAAGACTTGATAAGGTTCTCCTCATGACCTTCGGCGCAAATACTCGAGTGCAGTCCGCAGGGCGGGGACAAAGCCATTGGGTGTCATTCGATCATTGTTCTCGTCCCTGATCGTTCCATGACTATCGACAATCCATCCTTTCTTGTCGATCCAGCGATCACTTATGAAGTCAGCAAGCGGGACGGTATCGAACTGTGGTGGTGGTTGGATTTCGGTTGCATTCACAGGACTGCTCAAGAGAGGAGGCGCGCTTACTGAAGCAGTTGACTCGTGGGCTTTGAATGAGAGGCGCTTGAACGCAGCCGAGAGTGTATTGTTCTCATTACGCAGTGCCTTCACCTCAGCGAGAAGGTAACGAAGGCGCGTGCGGATATCCTTGTCAGCAATGCTGTTGATTGCCTCTTCCAATGGCGTCTGCCGAACGTTCACGCTGTGCGTGGTGCTCGCGCCGACATCGCGGGCAAAAGCCTCGATGATGAGTCGATAGTCCGCACCCGTCGCATTTCTAATTGCTTGGGTGGTAATCACATCCTGAGCCTCGCACTCCTTACCGACAACCGATATGGAGTAGGTGTGTGTCCCTTTAGCGTGCATTCGCTGAAGAATTTGCACGAATTGGGCGACGGTTGCTTTGCGACGGGCGTTGGAACGTGCCGAAACCTCAGCGACCACGGTCTGAAACTCGTCACTTGCCATGGATTGCCTCGCCGGTGGCTGTCAGAATCGCAGGTTTTCGAATGGTCTTAAGGGTCGAAGTCGCCCTCGTCAGCTTCCTCGGTGGTCGACCGACGGTGGGGCCCAACCCAAGCGGGGATGTCCTGTCCTGATGGTATTTCCTACCACCGATGGTTACGCAAGTCGGAGCGATCGGCCGAATCATTGTTGGTTCCCGGGAAGGTACCGGCTCTCGCTGGCCGATCGTTTCGGCATCCGTACCCGATCGGCAAGAGAATTCTCAATCACTTCGGCAAATTGCGCGACGAACGCTTCTGGGAGGAGACCGCGACTACGGCATTCATCGGACAGGCTGTTCTCACCGTCCAGCACTCTAAGGGTTGCCGACCGGCCAATGTTCAATTCAAGATACTGCATCAAGCGGTTCCCGACGTAGATCGATGTACCGGGATCCATGTCGTAGAACCGAGGATCAAGCCGTTCGCGGCGTAGAGCACGGTCATATCTTTGACCACGAAAATAGGCGGCGAGTTCCGTCAGATTCCCCCTGGCTGCGATCGATGGATAGAAGTCAGCAGCGTCACAGAGACGATCTGCGAGGTCGATTTCGGTGGATTCCATCAAGGCTATACGGACGCTATCGAAGTCACCCGTGACAAGGGCGAGGCGGGTAGCACCAGCACGCCGCTGCTCATCGACAAGGCGGCGAGTCTGTGCCTCCAAAGCCATGAGATTTGCCATCTCGGTTCCAAGCTGGGCAAGTCGTGCGTCAATTTCGGCTAGATCATCTGATGCGCGGTCCAGATCGCGAAACTCGGGGAAAGGCACACCGGAAAGTTCACATTGACGGCGTTGGGCCTCGAGCACTTCGAAACGATCGTCGACTGCGTCCCTGGTTCTCTGTAGCCCAGTGTTCTCGAAGGACCGTGTGTTGAACTCGGCATGTATACCATGAAGAAACGGCTCACCCGTAATGAGGAATCTGCAACCGGCGCAGTTGCTCCGTCCACCCGGGATTGGGCCGTAGACTTGCTCATTGACCCGACTGGTCATCTTGGCGCCGCCGACATGACACTGGGTTCCTCCGACTGGGCAGACGCCGATGAAGAGCCGTAGCAAGTTTCCACTGGCGGCACTGGCGAACCGTTCCGCCCCGGTTTCGCTATTGGCAATAACGGCCTTCCTCAGGTCCTTGTATTGCATGGAGCGTAGGTGGCGAACCCAGTTCTCCTGTTCGGTCTCAAGGGACCGTTTGTCAGCACGGTAAAGGCAGTCGGAAATCAAGACATTGCTGTGCTTGGTGTAATACATCACCATCACGACTGTCGCGTGCCCAACTACCTTCATCATCATCTCCGGAGATATCTCCCCGGTCTCGAGCAAATTCGTGATAATAGAAACTCGTAATGCGTGGAGATCATAAAGCGCCGTTGCCGGCTGCCCAGTCGTAATATTGTAGGATGTGATGAGGCGGATCGGTTGCCCATCGAGGCCTACCTGTCCTTCAACCTCAAGACGCCGTTCAAGCTCGAGGTTGACACGAAGCCAGAGCCACATCACGTCGTCGTTCGTGATTGGCTCGTCTTTACGACCGTAATTGTTCTTGGGATTTCGAAAGAGAAAGCAGTTCTCCATTCCAACGAGGACGTCGTCGAGCTTTGTATGTTCGAATTCCCTCAGCTTGCGCCAAGGAGTTACGCGCTCGATTGGATTGTACATAGTCTGCCACTCGGTGAGGAACAGGAGTTTGTCGCTCACATCATCGGGAAGCCATGGACAGAGGTAGCCCTTGGCCCAAGCATCCTTATTAACGTCGGCCGTTTTGTTCGTCGTAATGCGGCAAGACAGGATCGTCCGCGCCGAGCCTAGATCCTGCACCGCTTGGATTGCACCCCGCTGAATTGGTTTCTTCCGTGAGCCGCTTGCCAATGGTCCTTTATTCAAGACCATCTGTTTCCTTTTGGCGTCATAAATCATCGTGTCGGCGGAACCATCATCCATCGTTCGAACCTGAATCGTACGGAATGGCATGCGTAGCTTTACGTAGAGAGCAACGGCTCTGACCGGCGACCAGATCTCTTCATAATATCCCGTCTTCGGATTGCACCATTGAAACCAGTCGCCAATACTTCCTCGGGCATTCCTTTGTCTCGCAAAAGCCCAGTCGCTTTCCGTGAGGATCGCTATCGCACGCCGCATCAGTTTTGGTGGCATTGCCTCGCGAACTGACTCACTCGGAGCTCGTCGTGCGTGTCGCACCTCGGCGAGGGGATTGACCGTCCCAGGCAGAAGGATCGGACGTCCGGCGTCATCCTCGGAAGTGAGCTTTTTCTTGATGATCCAGTCGAGGAAAGACTTCACATGACGTACATTCTCGCCAAGTTTCGGCGGGCCCGTGAAAATAGGGACGCTGTCAAGTGATTGAGTGAGGTAGGCCACTGGATTGCGCGGGACACCAGGATTGTCAATGACGTAATCAAGGAACGCGGCTAGTGCGGTCCTCGGTGCGGTGAGGTTTCCTAACCCTAGCTGTTCTAGGTACTCTGCGGCAGCGCGTCGCCAATCCTCCATTTCCGGTCGGTCCTTGGTGGTCCAACGGAATTGAAGGTCACGAGTTTTCTTTTTTGATACCTGCTCGATTAAGACGGCGTAGCTATTTTCATTATGAACGACCGAGTTTCCAAACTTGTCGCGTTGGGCAACGCACAGTAGGTGAAAGAAGGAAAAACGAGCTTTCCCCGGATCATCTGGAATGACTTCAGGAGTTAGATCGCCGACCTCAATGACACCAGTGCGTGAAAGCAACGCATTTCTTATATATTGGTGCAGGATGCTGAGGCCATTGCCGGTGTGATCCATGCGAGCCGCTAATTCTACTAGCGGATCAATGATTTCCTTATGGCAGTCCATCCGAGTGTAGCGAAGAAATCCTGTTTTTGCTGGGAAGGCTATTGCATCGCAGGCCTTGAGGCCGACCAGCACCTCCTTGATCAGTGTCCTATCCATATCCTTCCATGGCGCTTTCACATGTCCACTCCATGCGGGCATCTGAGGTAGTATCGCCTCAAGGAATTCACAGACTGCTTCAGAATCGCCTTTGTCTCCGAGTTTCGTTAAAAGCTTCCAGACGTGTTTTGAAGTTTTTCCATCCAGCCTAGCCGGCGTGCGCACGCACCAGCGCATACGTAACCCGCAAATTAGCGCCTGTACTCTCGCGGACTCCCAGTGTGTTTCAGGACAGAGCAAGACACGAGTCGGGTCGGTGTTGCGCCTGATGGTACGGCCAGTCAAATAACTCGTCGCTTCAGCGAAATTGTCGGTCTGCCAAGTGGATGCTGGAAGTGGCTTAGGCATCATTGCTCCAGTAGTCGCGCTAAAGTTGGAATGTCAGTTTCAATTTGCCCATAAGCCCTCTGTTGTGCCTTGCTCATCGCCGAATTGATTTTCGCAACCTCTTCAGGTTCGTAAATCTTTTGGCTGAGGACTGAGTTATGGGCGAGACAGATCTGCCTCATTTTCGGAGACAAGATGTCATTATTTGCATCAAGCCAGTGGCCGAAAGCATGTCTGTGGCCGTGTGGTGTCGTGCCAAGCTTCTTGGCCGGTATAAGCCCAATTCTCCTCATTGCAGCAGCATGCACCTTGGCGTAGTCACGTGCGGTCATTGGAGCGCCCGTCTGTGTGATTAACAGAAAGGGGTGCGTCGAGATTACAGGCCGGACTTCCAGATATCGCTTATAAAGCGTCATGAAGAGTCGTCCGGCATCGGCATTGTTCCAGAAAACGCGGATGTAGTTGCCTCCACCGCGCATCAGCGGGTTCTTGAAGCCTACCCGATGCGGAGCAATTTCGTCCGTTAATGGGGAGCGACCATATTTTAGGCGTAGGTATTCAGACCGCAATATGGTGTTTATCTTGCCAGTTGAGGGGTCAAGATAATCTGTCAGGCCATCACTAGGATGGAAAATGTGGACAATGCAGCTCCGCTTATCCTCTGGATCCACATAGACGTCATCTATCCAGAGGTGCATGGGCTGTGACACACGTTGACCTCCGTGATGCAGGAGGAGGGTAATCATTTGGTCCCGGTAAGTTGTCCACTGAAGTTGGGGTGACCTTACGAAACCCGTCGCAAGAAGATCAAAGAAACGATCTTCGGGGAACGCCTTGGTCTCAGTTTCCACGCGCGGCAACAGGAAAGGCTTGCCCACAGAGCGGGCGAACTCTGCCTTTTCAAATGCGCTCGATGACTTCTTGAGGTGAGCCAGCAGGGAACTCCGACGCATCATATTCCAGCGATGCCAGAACGCTATCTGCTCACCGAGCGTTGCCCCGCGCTCAGGGTTGATTGGGTCGATGCCCTTTGTCTCGACGAGCCAATCTGTAAAATGGGTTGCAATCTTGATGATCGAGGCAGCGTGGCGACGGGTCCGAGGGAGCCAGTAGAGACCCGACGGATCGCCCTCATCTTGAATGGTTCCAACGACTAAGGCCGATGCAAATGCCCGAAAGAGCTCCTGTCGCTTCTCAAGGGGTGAGAGGAATTCGCGTCCGCGAGTTACCATAAAATCGATAAGCAGCCCGACGGCCTGGGCGCGGGTCCTTTGACGCGCGACAGACCAAACGCCCGCATGAGCGAAACGGTAGTCTCGCCACGGTGTGAACTCATCGCCGCCGTCGATGAAGATCGAAATTACCCAGTCACGACTGGACGGGTCTCGATGTTCGACGCGTGCATGAGCGACGGAAAAGGGGAGCAAAGACATGATTATAACGTCGGTGCAGAAACTGCTCAGCACAAATTGAACTTCGGGCGGATTGCAGGTAAATCGGCACTATTTCGGGTAGTTTTCCGCGTTTTGGGTATGTACATACTGGGGGGAAGTTCAGCCGCAGGGCGCTTGAGCGATCAGCAAGCTCTCCCACGGAATGAGATCTTTCCCTGGGACGACGTGATGATGCTAGGTTTGAGCATTCTGCGGTGGAGCCCCGATCAGCTCTGGCACGCAACCCCGCGCGAGCTCTTCGCGGCATGGGAAGGGCTGACCGGCGGGCGAGGAATGGAGCCGGTGGTCAGCAGCGATTTGCGGCGGATGATGAAGGCTTTTCCGGATGACAAGGGGGTATAACTGGTGCCCCTAATGTCATTCACGGAGAGCTATCCTCTAAAATCATCATTCACCTACATATTTGTGCCGGGTAGTCCTGCACTCCAATTTTGCAGAGTCTATTAGGGATAGAGCGACTGCTGAAACACCGCTCCATTCCGCTTGGCGCATTCGATCTCTAAATCCTCTTTTCGCTCGTCTCTTCCGCGTGATGGAGGTTGTCCTGCAACAGCCCTTGCTGCCTCCTCCTTGCAGAGGGCGTCGATCCGATTCCATTGCTCATTGGGCATCGTAACCCTGCCGGCAAATGTTGCGCCCTTGAGCTCTGCGCACATCTTGAAAAGACGACGCTCTGTATAGGAGGTAGCCGTCCTTGGGTCGGCAGAAGCCGTTGCCTTCTCCGCCTCGTACCAGCACTCATCCCTGATGCGGCTCCATTGCGCATCGCTCATCCCAGGTGTCTTGTAGATGCTCCTTGTCGGAGGCGGAGTCATGCACGCGCTAAGTCCAACGACTGGAATAAGCATCGTAATGGCGATGATGGGGCGAAGAGTCATTGGATGGTCCGTTGGGGTTTTGCGTCTGGCGGCACTTGGTCGGCGGTCCCCACGAACCGAGTTCCTTTCGCCTCCATGCAGAGGATGAGAATCTTTCTCCAGCGTTCGCCTGCAGTTACGCTGTTCGAAGCCAGCATAGCAGCTTTCTCGGCCTCCAAATTGCACTCGGCTTCCGCTCGGGAAAACTCCTTTTTCGACAAATCTTCCGAATTGAAGACCAAATCTGGTGCTGGTTTCGTGTTGCAGGCTGTCAATCCAAGTAATGGGAACAAGAAAATATAAAGGACTGTCTTTATGGCTGGTGAAGACCAAAAGCCTGGTACTAATAATCCCAAATCAGATTGGGAAAAGGATAAAGAACGCCAGCTCAATACCCTCATCGGGCTCTCCGATAAATTCGGTGACTCTTTGTCCAATGCTTTCGCGAAGAACGTCGCGGGGGGCAAGAAGCTTGACAATGTTTTCAAGAAGATGCGCGAGTCTCTTGTTGAAACAGGGTTACGTCTGGCTCTGGCGCCGCTCCAGATGGCTTTGAGCCAGAGCATCAAGAGCATGACCGTAGGCGCCATGGGCAGCTCTCTGCCGATGGACGGAGGCGGGCTGCTCGGCGGGCTCTTCAAAGGGCTCGGTTCAATCGTTGGCTCCCTCTTCGGCGGAGGAGGCGGCGGTGCTCCCGCCGCGCCCTTCGCCAAGGGCGGCGTGTTCTCGCGAGGCATGGTGATGCCGTTCGCCCAAGGCGGTATCGTCGGTGCGCCGACCTATTTTCCCCTCGGGCGCGGCCTCGGCGTCATGGGCGAAAGAGGTGCGGAGGCCGTGATGCCACTGGCTCGAGGGTCGGACGGCAAGCTCGGTGTCCGCTCAGGCGGAGGCGGGAGCGCCGCCGCAATCACAGTCAATATCTCGACGCCGGATGCGGAGAGCTTCCGCCGGTCCGAGGCGCAGGTTTCCGCCGCGCTGGCGCGGGCCGTCGCGCGGGGCCAACGCGGCATGTAGACCTTCAGGCGTCCTCGCCGTTGAGCATCGCCATGATCTCGTCCTTGATCTGCAGGCGTCGGCGCTTGAGTTCCTCTTCCGCCTCATCCGATTGAGGCTCCACACGCGTTTCGATGCGGTGAATGGTGCGGTTCAGCTCGTTGTACTCGTCGTAGAGCCGCGCGAAACGGTTGTTGCTCGTCTTCAATTGGTGGATGCGGTCGGCCTTGTCCGGGAAATCCTGGTGAAGGTCGTTGGGAGCGTTGCTCATCGCCTGCCGTCTCCTTGTCTGACGCTTTGTCTCGACGACAACGCCACCCCCGCTTTTTTCGTTTCAAGAATTGAGAGATGGATCATGGCATCCGATTTCCATGAGGTCCGCTTTCCCCTCGACGTCAGCCTTGGCAGTCGGGGAGGGCCGGTGCGGCGGACCGATATCGTCACGCTCGCCTCAGGCCGGGAGCATCGCAACAGCCGTTGGGCGCAATCCCGCCGCCGTTACGATGCAGGCCTGGGCGTGAGAACCATCGATGCGCTGCATGCGGTGATCGTGTTCTTCGAGGAAAGGCGCGGCAAGCTCTACGGCTTTCGCTTCCGCGACCGGACCGATTGGCGCTCAGGACAGCCCTCAAAGGAGCCCACGCCCCTCGACCAGCGGATCGGTATAGGGAACGGCGCGCGGCAGGAGTTCCAGCTGGTGAAAACCTACGGCTCCTCCTTCGCGCCTTATGTGCGAACCATCGCCAAGCCCGTGGGCGGCTCCGTCAGAGTGGCCGTCAACGGCATCGAGCAGGCGGTGGGAAGCGCCTTCAACTGCGACCCCGCGACAGGTCTGGTGACGTTCTCCGTACCACCGAACGATGGAGCCGCGATCACGGCGGGCTACGCTTTCGACGTTCCGGTCCGTTTCGATACGGACGAACTCGACATCGACCTCTCCGCCTTCGAGGCCGGCGCGATCCCGCAGATCCCGCTGATCGAAATCGTTCCCTAGACACTTCTGGAAGAAGTCATGCGCAGCATTCCCTTGAACCTCGCCGCCCATATGGCGGAGGGGACGACGTCGCTTTGCCATTGCTGGAAGCTGATCCGGCAGGACGGGCAGGCCTTTGGCTTCACCGAACATGACCGCGACCTCGGCTTCGGCGGCACGGTTTTCACCGCGCGTTCCGGGCTTGAGGCAGCGGAAGCCACGGCCGAACTCGGCTTCGCCGTCGGTGGCGGGGAGGTGGCGGGCGCGCTCATGTCCGCAGGGCTTACGGAGGACGACATCTCCTCCGGCCGCTACGACGATGCGAGCGTGGAAACATGGCTCGTGAACTGGAGCAATGTGGAGGAGCGGTTGCTGCTCGACATCGGCTCCATCGGCGAGATCCGCCGCGCGGATGGCAGCTTCGTCGCGGAATTGCGCGGCGTCATGCACCGCCTCGACGAGGAGCGAGGCCGGCTGTTTCGCGCCACATGCTCCGCCGATCTGGGCGATGCCAAATGCGGCGTGAACCTGTCGTCCTCGACTTATGCCAATACGGGCACGGTGACCCGCACCGATGGTGCGCTCGGCATCGTCGCCTCCGGTATCGGCTTCTCGGACAATTGGTGCACGGGCGGCAAGCTCACCTGGCTGTCCGGCGACAATGCCGGGCTCGCGGTCGAGGTCAAGGTGCATCGCGCCATCAACGGTGTGGACGAGTTCGACCTGTGGCAGCGAGCGCCGCAGGCAATCAAGGTCGGCGATACGTTCCGGGTCACCGCAGGCTGTGACAAGACCCACGGCATGTGCCGCAGGAAGTTCAAGAACGTCGTGAACTTTCGGGGCTTTCCGCACATGCCCGGCAACGATTTCATCATCCGCATGCCGCAACAGGGCGAGCCGGGTCTCGACGGCGGGAGCTTCTTCAAGTGAGAAGTGCAGCGATCATCGAAGAGGCGCGTTCCTGGATCGGAACGCCTTACCGGCATCAGGCTTCTCTCAAGGGCATCGGCTGCGATTGCCTCGGGCTGCTGCGCGGCGTCTGGAAAGGCGTTGTAGGCAGAGTGCCCGAACTGCCTCCGCCCTATTCGCCCGATTGGGCGGAGGCCGGCGCCGATACGCTCCTCGCCGCCGCGCGCAAATATCTCATCGAGGTCGATCTCGAAACCTTCGAGCCCGGCGATGTGCTGCTGTTCCGCTGGCGCGAGACCATGCCGGCGAAGCACTGCGCCATCGCAACTTCGCACGACACCATGATCCATGCCCATGACGGGGCCTGCGTTACTGAGGTGGCCTTCCGCCCCTGGTGGCGTCGTCACCTTGCTTACGCTTTTCGCTTTCCGGGATAATCACCATGGCCACAATCGTTCTCCAAACCGTCGGCTCGGTCGTCGGCGGCATGGTCGCGGGCCCGCTGGGCGCGATGGCCGGGCGGGCTCTCGGCGGCCTTGCGGGCGCCGCCATCGACAATGCTCTCTTAAGCGGCGGCTCCGACAACACGAAATACGTGGAGGGGCCGCGCCTTAAGGAGATCGACGGCCTGACTTCAAGCGAGGGTGCCGCCATTCCGCGCGTCTATGGCCGCGCACGCATCGGTGGGCAGCTGATCTGGGCGACACGTCTCGAAGAGGTCGCGAACACCAAGGTCGAACGCTCCGGCACCCAGGGCGGAAAGGGCATGGGCGGAGGCCCGAAAACCTCCACCACGACCTATTCCTATTTCGCCAATCTCGCGGTGGGGCTTTGCGAGGGACAGATCGGCTTCATCCGCCGTGTCTGGGCGGATGGCCGCGAGATTGACCTCACGACGGTGAACATGCGCGTGCATCGCGGCTCCGAGGCGCAAGCCGCCGATCCGCTGATCGTCGCGAAGGAGGGGGGCACCTTCGCGCCGGCCTATCGCGGTTTGGCCTATGTGGTGTTCGAGCGGCTGCCGCTCGCGGATTACGGAAACCGCGTTCCGCAATTCTCATTCGAGATCATTCGTCCCGTGGACGGTCTCAACAACATGATCCGCGCCGTCTGCCTGATCCCCGGCGCAAGCGAGTTCGGCTATGATACCATTCCCATCACGCAGGTGCTCTCCCTCGGCAAGACGAGACCCGAGAACCGCCATCAATGGAATCGGGGAGCCGATGTGCTGGCTTCGCTCGATGCCCTGCAGGCGCTCTGCCCGAACCTGAACCGCGTCTCCCTCGTGGTGAGCTGGTTCGGCACCGATCTGCGGGCGGGCTCGTGCCAGATCGAACCGCGTGTCGATGTGGCGACGAAGACCACGGATGGAGCCACGTGGTCCGTTGCCGAGTTGACGCGCGACAAGGCCAAGACCGTGTCCCTCGCCGATGGTGCGCCCGCTTACGGCGGCACCCCTTCGGACGAAACGGTGATCCGCCTCATCAAGGCGCTGAAGAGCCGGGGATTGGAAGTGGTCCTCTATCCCTTCGTGATGATGGATATTCCCGCCGGGAACAGCTTGCCCGATCCTTATGGCGGCACGGGCCAGGCGGCTTATCCCTGGCGCGGGCGCATCACGTGCGATCCCGCTCCCGGCCGCCCGGAGACAGTGGATGGAACAAGCGCGGCAACGTCACAGATCGTACAGTTCTTCAGCCGTGCCGAGGGTAGCTACCGTGCTTTCATCACTCATTATGCCGATCTCGCAAAGAAAGCGGGCGGCGTGCATGGCTTCATCCTCGGCAGCGAGTTCGTCGGGCTGACCCGCGTGCGCTCCTCGCCAGGCGTCTATCCCGCCGTTACTCGCCTGCGGCAGATGCTGACCGCTGTTCGCAGCGTCGTCGGTGCCAGCACCAAGATCGTCTATGCGGCGGATTGGACGGAATATGGATCTCATGTGCTCGATGGGGGCGCGGAGGTCCGCTTTCCCCTCGATCCGCTCTTCGGCAATGACGAGATCGATGCGGTCGGTATCGACTATTATCCGCCCATTTCCGATTGGCGTGATAGTCCCGATCACGCGGATCTCGCGGCGGGGCGCAGCATCTACGATGCAGATTACCTGCGCCATCGCCTGGGCAGCGGCGAAGCCTTCGATTGGTACTATGCCAATGCGGCCGACCGCGCGGCCCAGAACCGCACGCCCATCACCGATGGGGCCTACGGCAAGCCATGGGTTTTTCGCGCCAAGGATCTCGTCTCCTGGTGGTCGAGCCCGCATATCGAGCGCTACAACGGCGTCGAGATCGGGTCCACTCTCTGGCAGGCGCAGTCGAAGCCGATCTGGCTCACCGAGATCGGTATTCCGGCGGTCGACAAGGGACCAAACGGACCCAATGTCTTTCCCGATCCGAAATCTTCGGAATCGGCCTATCCGCCATTCTCGCGTGGCGTGCGCGACGACCTCGTGCAGGCCCGCGCGCTCGAGGCGATCATCTCCCGGTTCGATCCCGCGCAGCGCGGATTTGCCGACAGCTATAATCCCGTCTCGCCCGTCTATGGCGGGCGCATGGTGGACCCCGGTCATGTCTATGTCTGGGCCTGGGACGCAAGGCCATTTCCCGCCTTTCCCGATTTCGAATCCGTCTGGAAGGACGGGGCGAACTGGGAGACGGGACATGATCACTGGCCGTCTCGAAGGCATGCCCCTCGACCGGCTGATCGCCGCCGTGCTGAAGGATTTCGGATTGGGCGATCCCGGCCCCATCCCCGTCGATGGGTTCATGGACGGCTATGTGATCGACAGGCCCATGTCGGTGCGCGGCGCGCTCGAACCGCTGATGCGACTGTTCGGCGTCGATGCGATTGCGAACGCCGGAAAGATCGCATGGCGCGGTCGCGGCGGCCGGGCGATCATCGAACTCAGCAAAGACGATCTCGTCATGAGCGAAGGCGAGCCCTCCCTCAAGCTCACCCGCTCGCAGGAGACCGAGCTGCCGCAGCAGGTGGAGATCGGCTACACGGAAGGCGACATGGATTATCGCCGTGCCGCCGTCGCCTCGCGCCGCCTGTCAGGAGCGAGCCGCCGTGAATCGCGGGCCGATTGCGCCATGATCACGCGCCGCGCCGAGGCGCAGCGTCTTGCGGATGCCTGGCTTCAGGATCTCTGGGCCGGGCGGGAAGGGGCGGAGTTCGAACTGTCCTCCCGCAGCGTGGAGCTGGAGCCGGGAGACGTGATCTCGCTTCCCACAGATGCGGGTCCCAAACTCCACCGCGTCCTCCGGATCGCCGATGGGCCGACGCGCAAAGTCACTACGCGCGCCGTCGAGCCCGCCGTGTTCGAGCGGCCCGGCGCATCCATCGAGCGCCCGCCGCGCCGCCCGCCACCGGTGCCGGGGAAGCCGCAGGCGGTCATTCTCGACCTGCCCGCCGCCTTCGGCGATCCCGCGGGGCTGCAATATATCGCGGTCGCTGCCGATCCATGGCCTGGCGCGGTGACAATCTGGCGGTCCGGAAACGGCGCGAGCTACAAGCCACACCGCATCCTCGATCTGCCGGCGGTGATCGGCACGACCATGACGATGCTTCCGCCCGGTCCGCTTTGGCGCTGGGATGCGGGAGCCTCTCTCGACGTCGAGATTTCCTCGGGCGCGTTAAGCTCCATCGATGACGAGGAGGCGCTCGCCGGCGGCAACCTATTTGCCGTTCAAGGGGGCGATGGGCGATGGGAAATCCTGTCGGCCGCGCGTGCGGAGCTGATCGGAGAGCGGACCTACCGCCTTTCCCGCTTCCTGCGAGGCCTTGCTGGCACGGAGCCGGAGGCGGCGCGCAGCGTCCCTGCCGGAGCGCTCATCGTGCGATTGGACGAAGCGGTCGTTCCTCTGTCGAGCGATCTCGCCGATCTGGGGCAAACCTGGCGCTACAGGATCGGCCCTTCGGGACGCGATCATGCCGATCCCGCCATGACGGAAATCGCGGCCACCATCGGGCGCGAGGCCCTCAAGCCCATGAGCCCGGTTCATGTATCCGTGCGCCGTGAGGCGGATGGATTGCGCATCGCATGGCTGCGCCGGACGCGCCGCGAAGGCGATGGCTGGGAGGCCGTCGATGTTCCTCTGGGCGAAGATACGGAACGCTACGAAATCGACATCCTCAAGGATGGCGGCATTCTTCGTCAGATGACCAGCACCGAGCCGTTCGCTCATTACGCCGCAGAGCACGAGCTTGTCGATTTCGGTGCGCCCCAAAGCATCCTGAGCCTGCACATATCGCAGATCAGCGCGGTCGCCGGGCGTGGCTTCGCGCGCAGCGTCACATTGCCGGTTCTCTGAGCCTGTTCTGCCTTCCTCCATTCAAAGCAAGTTGTTTCATGACCTCAACACCTCATTTGGCACTGCCCCTGCTGGCTGCGGCGCAGGCGCAAAAGCACGTCACGCATAACGAAGCGCTCGCATCCCTCGATGCCCTTGTGCAGATGTCCCTCAAGGAGCGCGGGCGCAGTGCACCGCCATCGTCCCCTACGGATGGCGACCGCTATCTCGTGGGCTCCGATGCAACCGGAGCCTTCGCAGGGCAGGAGGGAAAGATCGCGCTGTACGAGCTCGCCGCATGGCGCTTCCTCGTCCCTCGCGCCGGCTGGATTGCTCATGTGGAGGCCGAGCGCGCCGTTGTCATTCATGACGGCGAGCAATGGCACGACATCGGCAGGTTCTGCCGAACGCTCGATAGCGTCGAGCGCCTTGGTATCGGTACCGTACCGGATTCACTGAACCGGCTGGCCGCGAAGCTCAACGCCGCCCTGTTCGCCGCGCTGAGTGTGGGGGAGGGCGGCACCGGCGATCTCCGTTTCGTCCTCAACAAGGTGGGCACGGCGAATGTGCTGTCGCAATTGTACCAGCGCGGTTTCAGCGGGCGCGCCGAAACGGGCCTTGTCGGCAATGACGATTTCAGCATTCGCGTCTCCCCGGATGGAGCGCAATGGTTCGATGCATTGGTCGTCGATGGACAATCGGGCATCGCGTCCTTTCCGCAGGGCGTTGCGAACATGCCGAGGCCGAACCTCCTGATCAATGCGGCTTTCCGCGTGAACCAGCGCAACTTCGCGGGCGGGGCCCTTGCCGCAGGCGTTTACGGCTTCGACCGCTGGAAGGCCGGGCCGGGCGGCTGCACCGTCACTCGTGCAGCGGATGGAACGATCACACTCACCGGCGCTCTCGATCAGGTCGTCGATGTCGTGCACGCGTCCGCCCTAGCGGGCCGGGCCAATCTCGGCGGCGCGACGCTGACGCTCTCAGTCCAGGACCCATCAACAAATCTCCCGATTATCGTGGGAACGAAGGCTGCGACCATCTCCGCAGGCTCGGGCCGCCGCTCCGTCACGGTCACACTCGATGGAACCGAGACAGGGAATGTTTCCGTCCGGCTCCAGCCATCCGCAGCGTGCTCGTTCCAGAACGTGAAGCTGGAAATCGGCGCTTTCGCATCGCCCTGGATGGGCGAGCTTCCTAATGTCGAGGAGCAGCTCTGCCGCCGCTATTATCAAAGCTTCCCGCTCAGTGGCGGGTCGGCTCCCATCGTCGTCGCGTTCGGGCAGCGTATCAGCTCCAACGTCATCGACATTCCGTACATTCTGCCCGTGTCTATGCGAGCCAGTCCAACGCTCGTGACGAGTGGTTTTACATGGGCAGCGGCATCGCCTTCGGGCAATCAGATCGGTTTCTACAACAACGCCATGTCTGCATGGACAACGCTGACGGGCGCGGTGATCCCGATGCTCGCGACTTCGGCAAGTCCATCCGCCGTCATGCTGCGCCTGCTTGCCGGCGCGTCGTTCAACGGCACGGCAGGTTCCACCGGCGTGCTGAATGTCGGCAGCGCGGCTTTCATCGCCCTGCAGGCGGAACTGTGAGGAGTTCGATGAGCGGATCTTCATCATTCGAGACTGCCGTCGCGCTCGTGCTCCAGCATGAGGGCGGCTTCGTCAATCATCCCCGCGATCCCGGTGGGGCCACGAATTTCGGCATCACCCGCGAAACGCTCTCCCGTTCGCGAGGGTGTCTGGCCTCGGTGGAGGATGTGCGTCGCCTGACCAGGGAGGAGGCGGCCTCGATCTATCGCAGCCTCTACTGGAAGGCTGTCCGCGCCGACGAGCTTCCGCTCGGGCTCGACCTCGCCGTGTTCGATCTTGCCGTCAATTCGGGCCCCAAGCGGGCAGTGACGATGCTGCAGAGCGTTCTCGGCGTCGGGGCCGATGGCCTGATCGGGCCCGTGACCATCAAGGCCGCAAGCCGCGCCGATCCCGCCGCGACGGTGCGCCGCCTGACGCGGGCTCGCCTCGGGTTTCTCTTCCGCCTCGCCACATGGCCCGTCTTCGGACGGGGATGGCGCCGGCGGGTTCTCGCGGTCGAGCAGGAGGCTCTCCGGCTCGTCGCTTCATCGTCACCATCAACAAGGAATGCTTGATATGTTGGATACCAAAACCATTCTCGCCAGCCGCACCGTTTGGGCCAATCTGATCGGCCTCGTCGCTCTTGTCCTCGCTTTGTTCGGCTTCGACACCTCATCCTTGAGCACCGGTGCCTTCGAGGAGGCGGCCATCCAGCTCGTTGCCGCCGCCAGCTTCATTGCCTCCACGGTATTCCGCATCCTGGCGACGAAGCAGATTCTGAATTAAAACAGCATTCAGGCTTTGTTCAGTGCTGCAAAGGCATGAGAGGCGCATGCGTCTGGTTTGTCTGGTCATAGCGCTGTGGGCAACGATGGGGGCAGCGGCCGCGCAGAGCGCGACGGCCGCCCTCGCCAATTGCCTGCCGCCCCGCGAAATGCAGGAGGCCGTGGCCTCCAAAAGCATTGTCGCGCCGGCTGCCGCCGTCATGACCGCGAAGCGCCAGGTGCCCAACTCGGACGTGGTGCGGGCCAGCCTCTGCCGCAGCAGCGACACCCTTGTCTACGTGATCATGGCCTTGCAAAAGGATGGTCGCATCGTGCAAGTGATGATCGACGGCTCTTCCGGGCGCGTGAAATCGGTCCATTAACAGAAAGCTCAAAACGTGCGCCTTCTCGTTGTCGAGGACGACAAGACCCTCAATAAGCAGATCGTGACCTCCCTCGAGCAGGCGGGCTACGCGGTTGATACCGCCTTCGACGGCGAGGAGGGGCAGTTCCTCGGGGATACGGAACCCTATGATGCCATCATCCTCGACCTCGGCCTGCCCAAGGTCGATGGCGTCTCCGTTCTCACCGCCTGGCGTCGCGAGGGAAGGAAGACGCCAGTCATCATCCTGACCGCCCGCGACCGTTGGAGCGACAAGGTCCAGGGCTTCGATGCCGGTGCTGATGATTACGTAACAAAGCCGTTCCACATGGAGGAGCTGCTTGCCCGCGTGCGCGCCCTTCTGCGCCGGGCCACCGGCCATGCCACCAGCGAGATCGCCTGCGGGCCGGTAAAGCTCGATACGCGCTCCGGCCGCGTGGCGGTCGATGGCAACCCGGTAAAGCTGACCTCGCATGAATACAGGCTTCTGTCCTATCTCATGCACCATATGGGCCGCATTGTTTCTCGCGGCGAACTGACCGAGCACCTCTACGACCAGGATTTCGACCGCGACTCGAACACAATCGAGGTATTCATCGGCAGGCTTCGCAAGAAGCTCGGGGTCGACATCATCCAGACGGTGCGCGGCCTCGGCTATCTTCTCGACGCAAGCCAGACGAAGACGTGAGCGGCATCGGTCCGATCCTGAAGCGTCTCGCAAGCCGGCCCATCGCGGTCCGGCTTGCCGTTTCCTCCGTGTTCTGGAGCTTCGCGATCCTGCTCATCGCGGGGCTTATCCTACTCACGCTCTACCGGGATAATACGGAACGAGCCTTCGATCAGCGCCTCCTGGTCTATGCCAATACCCTGGCCTCGAACCTCGTCACGCCCGGCGATCCCGACCGGGATCTCGGCCCCATCGGTGATCCGCGCTTCGAGCTCCCCCTGTCCGGCTGGTACTGGCAGGTGGCGCGTCCGAATGCCAAGCCGGGAGAAATCCGCTCCTCCAAATCCCTCTTCGGCGGAATGCTGCCGAGCCTTGCCGCCTCGGACGACACCCGGTTCGGCCAGATCAGACGCGGCTATGGCCGAGCTCCTGACGAGCGCGAGCTACGCCTAATCGAGCGCGACATCGATCTGGGCGAGGATGGACGATACATCATCCGCGTGGCTGGCCCTGCGGACGAGATCGCCGCGAGCGTGCGGGATTTTCTCTTTGCGCTCACTGTCACGTTCGCATTGCTCGGCTTGGCGCTGGGCTTCTCGACGCTTCTGCAGATCCGTTTCGGCCTGCGTCCCCTGGCCAATCTCCGCTCCGCGCTCGGCACGATCCGCCGGGGGGAGGCGGATCGGATTTCGGGCGAGTATCCGCGCGATATCTCGCCGCTCGCGAGCGAGCTGAACCTTCTGCTCGACACCAATCGCGAGATTCTGGAGCGTGCCCGCACCCAGGTCGGCAATCTGGCTCATGCCCTCAAGACACCGCTCAGCATCATCATGAACGAGGCGGAGAATGCGCCGGATGAGGTGGCCTCCAGGGTGCGCGAGCAGGCGACCCTGATGCGCGATCAGGTGAACTATTACCTGGACCGCGCCCGCGCGGCAGCACTGGCCGGAACATTAGGCACCCTGACCGATGTGGAGCCTGTCATCGCCGGGCTCGCCCGCACCTTTGCGAAAATCTACCAGGACAAGGATCTGGCGGTCGAGCTTGCGATTCCCTTGGATCTGCGTTTCCGGGGCGAGAAGCAGGATCTTGAGGAGATGGCAGGCAATCTCATCGACAATGCCGCCAAATGGGCCGCTCACAAAGTCGAGATCTCCGTCGAGGTGATCCGGGAAGATATCGACCGCCCCCGCTTCCGTCTGCTGATCGATGACGATGGTCCGGGTCTGCCGGAAACGGCGCGAGAGGAAATGCTCAAGCGGGGCCGTCGGTTGGACGAAACGAAGCCCGGATCGGGCCTTGGGCTATCCATCGTCAGCGACCTTGCCGCGCTCTATCGCGGCTCCCTCAAGCTCGAAGCCGCCCCCCTCGGGGGCTTGAGGGCGGTACTGGAGCTGCCGGGGGATAGAGGCTGATCCTATGTATTTTTACGCGTGACACCGTGCCACCGTCGTGCTTGACGGGGACTCGGAGTAATTAGGATTTTATGGTGATCTGGATCATTCTCGTGCTGATGACGGCTGCGGCCGTGATGGCGGTGCTTTGGCCGCTGTCGCGCCATCGCGCCATCGCACGCCAGATCGATCCCGATACACAGTTTTATCGCGACCAGCTCATGGAGATCGAGCGCGACCGTGAGCGCGGCGTGCTGCTTCCAGCCGAGGCCGAGGCCGCGAAGGCGGAAGCCGGCCGCAGGTTGCTGCGCACGACCGGCATGACGGGCGATCCCTTCGCCGCCTTGGGCGAACCGGCCCTGCGGCGCCGCCGTGCCGCTTCGACGCTGGCCCTCTCCATGATCCCGATCCTGGCGCTTGCCATCTATGGCGCCTATGGCTCGCCGCATTTGCTCACTCATCCGCCGCAGGTCCAGGCCCAGCCGCAGCAGGGTGACAGGCTCGACCTCATGGCCGCTATTGCCCAGATCGAGACGCATCTGTCCCAGAACCCGCAGGACGGGCGTGGTTGGGAAGTTGTGGCGCCGGTCTATATCCGCCTTGGTCGCAGGGAAGAGGCGGTGAAGGCTTATGAATCCGCTTTGCGCTATCTCGGCCCCGATGCGGATCGCCTCGCCAATTACGGTGAAGCCATGGTGCTCGCCAAGGACGGCGTCGTGTCCGCCGAGGCTCAGGGCGTGTTCGAACAGGTCATGAAGCTGAATGCCGGATCGTCCAAGGCGCGTTATTATCTCGCCCGCGCCGCCGAGCAGGATGGGCGGACGGACAAGGCGAAGGAGGCTTACACGCAGCTCCTTCTCACATCGCCGAGCGATGCTCCCTGGGTGCCAGTCGTTCGTGAGCATCTCGAACGTCTCGGCGCCTCGGTGCCGGCTGTCGCGTCTGCGGATGCATCGCAGATCGGCGCCGAGGACATCGCCCGCATGGTCTCCGGCCTCGCAAGCCGTCTGGAGAGCCAGGGCGGAACCGCCGAGGAATGGGCGCGCCTGATGAGGTCTTATGCCGTTCTCGGCCAGCGCGACAAAGCCATGAAAGCGGCCGAGCGTGCCCGGCAGGCTCTGGCGCAGGACGATGCCGGATTGAAGACAATCGATACGATGGCGCGCGAACTGAAACTGACTGACGCCCAACCATGACCAGAAAGCAAAGACGTCTCACCCTGATCGGCATCGCGGGATGCATTCTCGCCGTTGCCCTTGGCCTTGTTCTCTACGCGATGAACGACACCATCGTGTTCTTCAACTCGCCTGCCGACATCCAGGCCAAGAACGTCCAGCCCGGCACACGCATCCGCCTCGGCGGTCTCGTGAAGGAAGGCAGCGTTCAGCGCGGCAGTGACCAGCGGATTTCGTTCGAGGTCATGGACGCTCAGAGCGCGATCAAGGTGCAGTACACAGGCCTGTTGCCGGACCTCTTCCGTGAAGGGCAGGGGATCGTGGCCGAAGGCGTGCTGGAAAGCCCGGCCCTGTTTCGCGCCGATACGGTTCTCGCCAAGCATGACGAGAACTATATGCCGCGCGAAGTGGCGGATACCCTGAAGAAGCAGGGCCACTGGCAGGGCGAGGCTAACGCTTCGCCGAAGACGCAGTAAGAAGGAGAGCCCTCGTGTTGGTCGAGGCCGGACATTTTGCGCTTGCGTTGGCGCTGGGGTTATCCCTGATCCAGTTCGTCGTACCGCTGTGGGGCGCGCGGGCCAACGATCCCGTGCTGATGTCGGTCGGGCCTGTGACGGGCCTCGCTGTTTTCGGCTGCATCGCCTTCGCCTTCCTGGCGCTGACGATCGCCTATGTGACCTCCGACTTTTCCGTGCTGAACGTGGTTCAGAACTCGCATTCGACCAAGCCTATGATCTACAAGATCTCCGGCGTGTGGGGTAACCACGAGGGCTCGATGCTCCTGTGGGTTCTGATCCTCGCTCTCTTCGGCGCCGTGGTGGCTGTTTCCAAGAACAGCATTCCCATGCGGCTTCAGGCCAACACGCTCGCGGTGCAGGCTGCGGTCACCATCGCCTTTCTGCTGTTCATCCTCACCACGTCGAACCCGTTCACGCGCGTCATCCCGGCACCCATTGAAGGCCAGGACCTGAACCCGCTGCTGCAGGACCCGGGCCTCGCGATCCATCCGCCGCTTCTCTATATCGGCTATGTCGGCTTCTCTATCTCCTTCGCCTTCGCCTGCGCTGCGTTGATCGACGGCCGCATCGATGCGGTCTGGGCGCGGATCGTGCGTCCCTGGACGCTCGGCGCCTGGGCCTTTCTCACTCTTGGCATCGCCATGGGTTCCTACTGGGCCTATTACGAACTCGGCTGGGGCGGATGGTGGTTCTGGGACCCGGTGGAAAACGCATCGCTGATGCCGTGGCTTGCCGGCACGGCGCTGGTGCATTCCACGGTCGTCATGGAAAAGCGCGATGCGCTGAAGGTCTGGACGATCCTCCTGGCGATCCTCACATTCTCGCTTTCGCTTCTCGGCACCTTCCTCGTTCGCTCGGGCGTGCTCACATCGGTCCACTCTTTCGCGGTCGATCCTGAGCGCGGCACGTTCATTCTCGGCATTCTCATCTTATTCATCGGTGGATCGCTGGCGCTGTTCGCGTGGCGTGCACCCATGCTCAAGCAGGGCGGCTTATTCGCCCCGGTCTCGCGCGAAGGCGCTCTCGTTCTGAACAACCTCTTCCTCGCGACCGCCTGCGCGACGGTGTTGATCGGCACGCTCTATCCGCTAGCTCTGGAAGTCGTGACGGGCGAGAAAATTTCCGTCGGCGCCCCGTTCTTCAACTTCACATTTATTCCGTTGATCGTTCCGCTTCTGCTGCTTCTGCCGCTCGGCCAGACACTGGCCTGGAAGCGCGGAAACTTCCTCGGCACGGCTCAAAGGCTTTACACGGTCTTTGGTGTGTCTCTTCTCCTCACGGTCGCGCTGCTCGCTTTTCAGCATGGCGGGCCGGTCGCGGCTCCGTTGGGCATCGGCCTTGGTGCATATCTTGTCCTGGGCTCGCTCAATGAAATCGTGACCCGCTCCTGGTCGAAGGGCACGCCGCTCTCCGTCGCATGGCGCAAGGCACGTAGCCTTCCTCGTTCGGCCTGGGGAACCGTGATCGCGCATGCGGGCGTCGGCCTCACGGTCATCGGCATCGCTGCGACAGCATGGGGCGTCGAGTCTCTGGGCTCGCTCAAGATCGGGGAAAGCCTCAAGGCTGGTGATTACGAAGCCCGGCTCGAGCGTCTTGTGCCGCGCGTCGAAGCCAATTACCGCGAGGATGTGGGCGTCCTGACGATCTTCCGGGACGGCCGGGAACTCGGCACGATCGAGAGCATGAAGCGCCTCTACGTGACACGCGGCATGCCGACTACGGAAGCCGGTATCATGACCGTCGGCCTGGGCCAGATCTATGCAAGCCTCGGCGAATTGCAGCCGGATGGCGCGGTCGGCGTGAGGCTCTATTACAAGCCGCTCGTCCTGCTGATCTGGATCGGTTCGGTGGTCATGGCTCTCGGCGGCGGTATTTCACTCACCGACCGCAGGCTGCGCATCGGCGCTCCCGTGCGGGCGAAGACGGCACCCGTGGCAGCGGTTCCGGCGGAGTAGGCCATGCGCTTCGTTCTCGCATTCTTGGCGGCGCTCTTCATCGGCGGGACGGCCCTGGCCGTACAACCAGACGAGGTGCTGAAGGATCAGACGCTGGAAAAGCGCGCCCGCGACATCTCGGCGGGCCTGCGCTGTCTCGTCTGTCAAAACCAGTCCATCGACGATTCCGACGCGCAGCTCGCCAAGGATCTCCGGCTTCTGGTGCGCGAGCGGCTCGTGGCAGGCGACAACGATCAGCAGGTGCGGGATTATCTCGTGCAGCGATATGGGGAATTCGTGCTGTTGAGGCCGACCTTCCGGGCCCAGACCATCCTGCTCTGGCTTACCCCAGCCGTGGTCCTCGTGCTGGGCGCTTTCGGCGCTTATATGGCCCTCAGACGCCGCCCGCAGCCGGCGGGGGCCCTGAACGACGAGGAGCAGAAGGCGCTCGAAGCCCTGCTCAAGCGGGACCAGTCAGCTCTCTAAACTCAACCTTGCCAGGTTCATTTTAGAATGCCTATTTTGGGGGCTGGATTGGCGGAAGCTTGCGAGAATTTGCAAGCCGCACGATCCCTTACTCAGCGCCCCATTAAGGTTGCCCGGATGTAGCCTCGAATATCGCCCATCACCAACCAATCGAGGCTTTGCCCATACTCTTTAGCAAACTCGATAAGGCGATCATCATCCTCAGCAATGGCTTTCAAGTCTTGTTCAGGAAGCTCAAGGCAGTCGGCAATGACTTCTATGCGCCCCAGAATTGCATTTCGGTCGATTTTCATTTTTAGCTCCGATGAGGTTGAAGACTAGGCGCCAAGACGCCCAACCTTACCAACATTTCATCTTGGCGTGAGGGTACCGTAAGGCGGCGTACCCCATCTTGATCTCATGACGAACTCACAAGGGTTCCTCCAGGAGATACAAGACATGTTGGACAAGGTTTCCACTCCCGTCCGCAAGCGCACCGTGAAATGGCTCGGCGCTGCGGCTGTTGCCGCCCTGCTTGCCGGCGGTGCCGTCGAAAGCGGCCTGATCGTTCCCAATGCCGCCCATGCCGAACTGCGCTCCATGTCGCAGCCGGTCCAGAACGTGCCTTCGTTCGCCGACGTGATCGAGCGCGTGAAGCCCGCCGTTGTGGCCGTGAAGGTCAAGGTTCAGAACGTAGCGAGCCGCGACGATGACGGCGAGGGCCAGCAGTTCTCGATGCCGGACCTGCCCCCGGGCCACCCGATGGAGCGCTTCTTCCGCCAGTTCCGTGACCAGATGCCCGATCGTGGCGACCGCAGTGACCGTGGACCACGCCAAGAGCGCCCGCGCCAGTTTGGCCAGGCCCTGGGCTCCGGCTTCTTCGTCTCGGCTGACGGCTATGTCGTGACCAACAACCACGTGGTCGACAACGCCTCCGAGGTGCAGATCACTCTGGATGACGGCAAGACGCTCGACGCCAAGGTCATCGGCACCGATGCGAAGACCGATCTTGCTCTGCTGAAGGTCGAAGGCAATGACTTCCCCTATGTGCGCCTCGCTGGCCAGAAGGCCCGCATCGGTGACTGGGTGGTCGCCATCGGCAACCCCTTCGGTCTCGGCGGTACGGTGACGGCGGGCATCGTCTCGGCCCAGCACCGCGACATCGGCGCAGGTCCCTACGATGACTTCATCCAGATCGACGCCTCGGTGAACAAGGGCAATTCCGGCGGCCCGACCTTCAACCTCTCCGGCGAAGTCGTGGGCGTGAATACGGCAATCTTCTCGCCGTCCGGCGGCAATGTGGGTATTGCGTTTGCCATCCCGGCGAGCACGGTCAACCAGATCGTAGCGGACTTGAAGGACAAGGGCGCGGTGACCCGCGGCTTCATCGGCGTGCAGATGCAGCCGGTGACCAAGGAGATCGCGGAAGCGATCGGCCTCAAGGAGCCCAAGGGCGCCCTCGTGGCCGAGGCCATAAAGGACGGCCCCGCCGCCAAGGCCGGCGTCCGGACCGGCGACACGATCATCGCCGTGGACGGCCAGCCGATCAACGAGGCGAAGGATCTGTCCCGCAAGGTGGCCCAGGTCTCTCCCGGCAAGTCCCTATCGCTCACCCTCTGGCGTGAAGGCAAGGAGCGGACCGTGAACCTCGAGGTCGCAAGTCAGCCGAAGGGCGTCTAACCCTTCGAAAAGTGTAGGGCACCAGGCTTAAGTGTTGATCGCCCCCGACACCTGGTGTCTTCTGCCCACGGCAGGTTGGCCTTCCACCCCTCCAAGGCCGGCCTGCCGTTGGGCATTTTATGCGTTAAAGAAAAGCCATGCGGATTCTGATCATCGAGGACGACCGAGAGGCGGCCTCCTATCTCGTGAAGGCATTTCGTGAATCGGGTTATGTGGCGGACCACGCCGCCGATGGCCTCGATGGCTATGCCATGGCCGAGGAGGGGCATTACGACGTGCTCGTGGTCGACCGCATGCTGCCGAAGCTCGACGGCCTGTCCCTGATCCGCTCGCTGCGCGAGCAGAAAGTCGAGACGCCGGTTCTGATCCTCTCCGCCCTGGGCCAGGTCGATGACCGCGTGAAGGGCCTGCGCGCCGGCGGCGACGATTATCTCCCTAAACCTTACGCCTTCTCCGAGCTTCTCGCCCGCGTCGAGGTCCTCTCGCGCCGCCGCGCTTCGACACCGAGCGCCGAGCCGACCGTTTACCGCGTCGCCGATCTCGAACTCGACCGCCTGTCCCATCGCGTAACGCGCTCCGGCCAGGAGATCGTGCTGCAGCCCCGCGAGTTCAGGCTCCTCGAATATCTCATGAAGAACGCCAATCAGGTGGTAACGCGCACCATGCTGCTCGAGCATGTGTGGGACTACCACTTCGATCCCCAGACCAACGTGATCGACGTGCATGTTTCACGGCTGCGCTCGAAGATCGACAAGGGGTTCGACAAACCGCTCATCCATACGATCCGAGGCGCGGGCTACATGGTCCGCGTGGGATCGGTAGAGGGCGAGGAATGAGGGTTTCCATGAACGCCCTCGGCAAGCTTTTTCGGACGACCGCGTTCAAGCTGTCCTTCGCCTATCTGCTCGTCTTCACGCTGTTCGCCTTCGTGACGCTCGGCTACGTGGCCTGGAGCGCGCAACGGCTGCTGACCGATCAATTCGTCTCGACCATCGAGGCCGAGATCGCCGGCCTCTCCGAGCAGTACCGAAACGGAGGCTTGCGCCGTCTCGTCAACATCGTCGAGCGCCGTTCCCGCGCTCCGGGCGCCTCCCTTTATCTCGTCACCACCACGAGCGGCGAGCGGGTCGCCGGCAATATCGGAGCACTGCCCCCCGGCGTCATCGACCGCGTCGGACAATTCGAAACGCTCTACAATCGCACCGACGAAACCGACACGAGGCCCAGTGTGGCGCTTGTGCGCGTCTACATGCTGCCCGGTGGCTTCCGCCTCCTTGTCGGTCGCGACGTGGAGGAGCGGATCCGCCTGCGCGAGATCATCCATCGGGCTTTCGGCTATTCGCTTCTCTTTATCGGTGTCTTGGCGGTCCTCGGAAGCTGGTTCATCGCACGGCGAGTCCTGAAGCGCGTGGATGACATGACCGAGATCACCCGCGATATCATGGCGGGTGATCTGGGCGGGCGATTGAAGATCGCGGGAACCGGCGACGAGCTTGATCGTCTCGCGCAGAATCTCAATGCCATGCTCGACCGGATCGGCGAACTCATGCGCGGAATGCGCGAGGTTTCCGACAACATCGCCCACGACCTCAAGACGCCTCTGACCCGTCTGCGGAACAAGGCCGACGAAGCCTTGAGGACGGCGAAGACTCCCGATGAGCTGAAGGCGGCGTTAGAGGCCACCATCGAGGAAAGCGACAACCTGATCCGCATCTTCAATGCGCTTCTCATGATCGCCAGGATGGAAGCCGGCAATGCCCGCGAAGCGCTTGCGGATTTCGATGCGGCCGAGGCGGTGCGCGACGTGGCGGAGCTTTATGAGGCCCTGGCCGAGGAGGCGGGTGTCAGCCTTGAGGTCTCCATCGAAAGCGGATTGCCGGTTCATGGCAACCGCGAGCTGCTGGGTCAGGCCATGGCCAATCTTCTCGACAACGCGCTGAAATATGGCGTCATTACGGATGGCCGCGCACCCACGATCACGGTCGCGGCCAAACGGGTTGGTGAAGAGGTTCGGATCTGTGTTGCCGACCGGGGGCCCGGCATCCCGGAGGAGGAGCGAAGCCACGTTCTGGAGCGTTTCGTGCGCCTCGAGACGGCGCGCTCGCGTCCAGGCTTCGGCCTCGGCCTCAGCTTGGCGGCGGCCGTGGCTGGGCTCCATGGCGGACAATTGGTGCTCGAGGACAATGACCCCGGCCTGAGAGTGGTCCTGGCCCTGCCTTTCAAGGAAGCGGAGTCTCCACCTACTACCCTGCAATCGGCGGCCTGAGCCGGAAGTCGGAGAGCTGAGGCTCAGTTTTCGGTTGCCTCCCGCGCGAGGCCGTGAAAACTCGGGGCCTCACGCCGGAACCCGATGGATTGCCTGTGACGGACCAGACCCGCTCTCTCCTCAACCGCCTCGTCCAGGCGCCGCCCGTTTCCGACCTGAAGCGGGCAAAGGCCCAATTGGCGGATTTCCGCGCTCGCGTCCAGGACGAGCCGGAGGCCTCCGCATTGCTGCCCCATCTTGAGGGTGGTCTCCTCCATGACATCCTCCACTCGGTGGCCGATCATTCTCCGTTCCTCTGGCAATTGATCGTGAACGATCCGGCTCGCATGGCGAAGCTCGCCTTGGAGGAGCCCGAACAGAGCCACCGCGCCATCGTCGAGAGCCAAGCCAACCTGTTCCGCGAGATGCGCTCCAGTGGCCTGACGCGGGACGACGCAGCCCGCGAGTTCCGTCGCAATCGCAGCACCCATGCCCTTCTCGTCGCCCTCGCCGATATAGGCGGAGTGTGGAGCGTGGAGGAGGTGACGGGTGCCTTGTCGGAATTCGCCGATGCCTCGGTGTCCGGTGGTCTCAATCTCGTTCTCACCGAAACGGCGGATCTCGGCCGGATCAATCTGCCCAATCCCGATGCGCCGGGCGAAGGATCGGGCGTGACAGTCCTTGCTCTCGGCAAGCATGGGGCAGGAGAACTCAACTATTCCAGCGATATCGATCTCGTCATCTTCTTCGACTCGGAAACCTCTGCCCTGAAAGAGGGGGCTGAGGCGGCCACGGTCTACACTCGCATCGCGCAGCAATTGGCGCGCCTGCTGCAGGAGCGGACCGCCGATGGCTATGTCCACCGCGTCGATTACCGCCTGCGCCCCGATCCTGGTTCCACGCCGACCGCAATGTCTCTCGCTTCGGCCTACGTTTATTACGAAACGCTGGGCCAGAACTGGGAGCGGGCCGCCTTCATCAAGGCGCGTCCCGTGGCGGGTGACATCGGCCTCGGCGAGGCCTTTCTGCAGGAGCTTCGCCCCTTCATCTGGCGCAAATATTTCGACTTTGCCTCCATCGCCGATGTGCATGCAATGAAGCGGCAGATCCATGCGGTGCGCGGGCACGACCAGATCGCGGTTGCAGGCCACGACATCAAGCTCGGCCGCGGCGGCATCCGCGAGATCGAGTTCTTCGTGCAGACGCAGCAGCTCGTCTTCGGCGGGCGCCGTCCCGGCCTGCGGGGCAGGCGGACCCTCGACATGCTGGCGGCGCTCCATAACGAGGGCTGGATCACCTCTGAAGCCCGCGACGAACTCTCCGACGCCTATCGCTTCCTGCGCACCATCGAGCATCGCTTGCAAATGGTGGCCGATGAGCAGACCCAACGTTTGCCCTCGGACAAAGACGATCTCAAGCGCTTCGCCAAGTTCTGCGGCTATCCCAATCTCAAGGCTTTCGCGAAGGCTCTCACCGATCAGGCCAAGATCGTGCAGGGCCATTACGCGCTGCTGTTCGAGGAAGGGCCCGAGCTTGCCTCCGATATCGGCAGCCTCGTCTTCACCGGAACCGAGGATGATCCGGAAACGCTGGCCACGCTCCAGCGCATGGGCTTCCGAGATGCCCATAAGGTCGCGGAGACGGTTCGCGGCTGGCATTTCGGACGCCGCCCCGCCATCACCAGCCCGCGCGCCCGCGAAGTCCTCACAGAACTGACCCCCGCCTTACTCTCGGCGCTCGGTGGCACGGCGGATCCGGATGCCGCCCTCGATGCGCTCGACCGCGCCTTCGGGCGCATGCCTGCCGCCGTCGAGCTGCTCACCATTCTCCAATCCCACGATAACTTACGTCTGCGCTTCGCCGATCTTCTCGGAACCGCGCCACGCCTTGCCAGCACAGTGGCGCAATCCCCCCACGTTCTCGACGTCCTCATCGACCCCGCCTTCGGCGTTCCGCTTGTCGATGAGAATTTGATCGAAGAGCAGATCCGGCAGTCCATCGGTTCGCCCGCCAATTACGAAGAGTTCCTGGACCGCGCCCGCGATGCGGCGCGGCAGATGCGCTTCATCACCGGCGCTCGCCTTCTCTCCGACATCATTTCACCCGCACAGGCGGGCGAGGCCTATGCTGCCATCGCAACGGCCATTCTTCGCGTGTCCTACGAACAGGTGCGTAAGGAATTCGAGACCGACCACGGCGTCGTTCCCGGCGCGCAGGTCGCTATCCTCGGCCTCGGTCGTCTCGGCACACGCGAACTCACGGCAGGGTCGGATCTCGACCTCGTCGTCCTCTATGACTTCGATGAGGAGACGCGCGAGAGCACAGGCGCGCGCCCTCTCGACGTCGTGGTCTATCACACACGTCTGACGCAGCGCCTCGTGGCGGCGCTCACGGTGCCCACGCGGCGCGGTCTCCTCTACGAGGTAGACCTGCGGCTACGCCCTCAAGGCGGAAAAGGCCCTGTCGCCTCGCAGTTCAAGGGCTTTGTGGCGTACCAGCATAACGAAGCCGATCTGTGGGAGCACATGGCGCTCACCCGCGCGCGCCTGCTCGTCGGCGAGCCAAGCATTGCGGAGCCCGTGAACGAGGCCGTGAAGGAGATCGTTGCCACCAAGCGGGAGTGGAAACACGTCGCGTCCGAAGTTCGCTCCATGCGCGGCCTCATCGCGCAGGAAAAGGGCGACGACAATCCATGGGATCTCAAGCTCGCTAAGGGTGGCCTGACGGATCTCGATTTCATCGCACAGGCCTTGGTGCTCGCGCACAGCGCTCAGTATCTGACCCTGATCGGGACAGCGCCTGAAGCAACTTTCCATGAAGCCAGCAAGGCGGGTCTCATCGGCGAGGACGATGCTCGCACCTTGATCGAGGCGCACCGCCTGTTCAACGCCATCTTCCAATGGCAGCGGCTGACCATCGAGGGCGACTTTGATCCCGCATCGGTCCCACCCGCGATCCTCAAGCGACTGGCGGTCGTCGCCGGATTGCCGGACGCTAAGGTTCTGCTGAACCATCTCAACGCCACGCGTCAGCAGGTGCGGGAAATCTTCGAGCGGGTGCTTCGTTAAACAAGCAGAGCGCCGGTGCAAGAGCCCGGCGCGTTCGTTGATCAGGCCGCCGTATCGGCGAGCGCGATATCGGCGTTGGTGGCTTCCGTGAGCGGAAGGTGGACGAGCACGATGGTGCCGACGCCTTCCTGGCTCTTGATGCGGAGGCTGCCGCCATGGAGTTCGGCCAGCGAGCGGGCGATGGCGAGGCCGAGGCCCGAGCCTTTGTAGCTCTTCGAGAACTCGGTCTCGACCTGTTCGAAGGGCTGGCCCAGCTTGTGGAGGGCGTGATCGGGAATGCCGATGCCGTTGTCTTCCACGTAGATGTTGATGGCATCGCCCGCCTGGCGGGTACGCACCGTGATGCAGCCGCCGTCGCTCGTGAACTTCGTGGCGTTCTGGAGCAGGTTGACGAGGATCTGGTGCAGCGCGCGCTCGTCGGCGGGCACGATGATGTCCTCGGGGATAACGTCCACTGTGACGGAGAGGTTCTTGGCCTTGGTCTGCTCGCTCACTAGCTTCAGGGCGCGCTGGATCGACGCGTGAACCTCGATCGGGAGCTTCGTCAGCGTGGTACGTCCGGCCTCGATGCGCGACATGTCGAGAATGTCGTTGATCACCGACAGGAGATATTCGCCGCTGGAGCGGATATCGGTGCAGTATTCCTCGTACTTGTCCGAGCCGAGTGAGCCGAAGATGCCGCTCTGCATGACTTCCGCGAAGCCGATGATGGCGTTGAGCGGCGTGCGCAGCTCATGGCTCATATTGGCCAGGAATTCTGACTTGGCGCGGTTCGCGCTCTCGGCCTGGGCCTTCTGATCGAGGTAGCGCTCGGCGAGATCGGCGAGCTGGTGCGTCTGCGCTTCCAGCTTCTGGCGCGACTGCTTGAGATCGAGAACGGTCGCGATGAGCTCCTTCTCGGACTCGACGAGGCGGTGCTCGTGGCGCTTGAGAGCCGTAATGTCCGTACCCACCGACACGTAGCCGCCGTCCTTCGTGCGGCGCTCGTTGATCTGCAGCCAGCGGCCATCCTGAAGGCGTGCTTCGAAGGTGCGGGCGCCGACATCCTGCTGCTCGCGGCGCAGAAACTGGTGCTGCACTTCCGGCGGGCGGCCGAGCGCCATGACTTCGGCGTAGGACTTGCCTTGAAGATCAGCGCCTGCCGGCAGCTCGTGGAGCTTCTGGAATTTCGAGTTGCAGAGCACGAGGTTGTTGTTGGCATCCCAGAGCACGAAGGCCTCGGAGATCGCCTCGATCGCGTCGTGCAGGCGGGCGTCGGCGCGGGCGGTCTTCTCTTCAAGGCCGCGCTGCTCGGTCACGTCCACCGCGATGCCGACAAGATGGCTCGCCGCGTCGTCGGGATCGTTCATCAGTTCGGCGCGGGCGCGCAGCCACACCCAATCGCCGCTGATGCTGCGGATGCGGAACTCGTAATCCACGAGCGAGGTGGTGGCGGAGGCGAGCTGCTCGGCCAGCGTGTAGAGATCCTGATCCTCGGGATGGATCATGGTGTTGACTTCGCCGAAGGAGAGGAACTCGTCCTGCCGCTCGTAGCCGAGGAGCTCGTACATGGAGTCGGACCAATAGATGCGTCCGCGTCCGATGTCCCAATCCCACAGGCCGCAGCGGCCGCGATTGAGGGCGGAGTCGATCCTGTCGCGCACCTTCTCGCACACCTCGTCGGCGGCGCGGGCGCGGTTCGACTGCATCATGTAGGCAATGCCGATGCCGAGCAGCACGACGATGGTCGCGCCGAGCAGCGAGACATGGCCGATGGTGCGCGTCCACCAGCCTGCCAGCACATGCGGCAGCGGCTGGATGACGGCGACTTGGCCGGAAGAGGCGGCGAGCGAGCGAACGGTCGCGATGCCCTCGTTGCCGTCCTTAAGTTTAATGGTCATGACGCCGGCGCGGTCCGCGAACAGCGCGAGGGGCTGCGCATCGCCCAGCACTTCGCTGAGAGTCTGAGGTGCGCCCTCAATCGCGGGATAGACGGCAAGAACGGCGCCGGCCTGATCGATCAGGAGAAGACTGCGGTTCTGCGACAGGGCGCTCGCCGGCATGTCCTTCGCAAGAGCGCTCAGCTGGGAGGCCGCCTGAGTCCTGCCTGCCGGGGCATGGTGGGTGCCAAGCTTCGCAGCCGAGAGGGAGGCGATGATGTCGATGTCGTGGATAGCGTCGCGAACGGTGTCCCTGCGACCGTCACGGATCTGCACCCACGCGCTGCCTGCGAGCGTCACAAGAAAGAGAATGAGTACGGCCGGAACAGCAAGCCTGAGCAGGGATTCATATTGCTCAAGCCTACGATAGGCCGGGTTCGCGTCGGAACGCGCTACCCCTAGAATCGTACCCGCACGTGCGGGTACGCATGCGGTCACCGCCCCCGCCATGCGATGCTCCCTTCGGAACCACTACTGTCCTTATTCGGAAGGACGTGCCGCATCTCTCCGAATCACCAACAATAGAATCACGGGCGGGTGATTTGTCTAGCTATGTGAACGATGAGGTTAATAAAAAATTTTCATTCTCTCCCAGCGCTGGGGATTACTTGGATAATCCTCCAGCGACAGGTGACATTCGGGCTGGATTCTTAAGCCGTCTCACTCTCTTCGAGCGAACGATTCACGATGTCTCCTACATCGCGAGAAAGATTGGGCTTTTGCGCAATCGACAGCAGAGCCTGCTTCGCGTGAGCGCGCCGAGTCGGCTCCATCATGCGCCATGAACTGAAGGCCGTGAGCAGTCGCGCGGCGAGTTGCGGATTCAGTTCGTCGGCGCGCAGCACGAT